>JAWOHJ010000112.1:0-2979 GCA_046485225.1 Lutibacter sp.
CTACTTTTTTTAAAGGAACTGTTACGTTTCCAAAATAATCCTTAACCGGTTCGCCTTCAAAAAGTCCGCTTCTGATGAACCTTTTTACCAGCCTGTCTTCCAAAGAATGATAAGAAAGCACGCTCAATCGTCCGCCTTCATTCAGCAATTCAGGCACTTGCAATAAAAATTCTTTCAATGCTTCAATTTCCTGGTTCACCTCTATTCTAATTCCCTGAAAAATTTGGGCCAATACTTTATGTTCCTGTGATTTTGGCACAAAAGCCGCCAACACTTCTTTTAACTGAAAACTTGTTTTAATTTTTTCTTCGGCACGCTTTTCAACAATTCTTCTGGCAATATCTTTTGCATTGCGCAATTCGCTATAATTGAAAAGTACGTTGGTCAATTTTTCCTCCTCATATTTATTGATCACCTCAAAAGCCGACAATGCGCCCGATTGGTTCATTCTCATATCTAAATCTGCATCAAATCTTGTTGAAAATCCACGACCTGCTTCATCAAACTGATGAGAAGACACTCCCAAATCTGCCAAAATACCATCCACTTTTTTGATGCCGTAAAAACGTAAATACCTTTTTATAAATCTGAAATTTTGCGGTATCAATGTAAATCTCGGATCGTCAATAACATTGCGTTGTGCATCTTCATCCTGGTCAAATGCAAAAAGTTTTCCGTGGTCATTTAACCTGCTCAATATTTCCTTTGAATGGCCGCCACCACCAAACGTCACATCAACATAAATGCCGTCTGGTTTAATATTTAAACCATCAACACTTTCTTTTAACAATACCGGATTATGATATTCCATCTTCATTTTCATTTACGTTACCCATCACACTTTCAGCCAAATCCGCAAAATCTACCGTTGCATCATCAATCGCTTTTTCATACTTGTCTTTGTCCCAAATTTCAATAATGTTCACTGCGGAAGAAAGCACCACATTTTTGTCGATCTCTGCGAAAATCTGCAAATCCTTCGGAATCAATAATCTTCCCAAACTGTCTAATTCCACAATTTTTACACCCGCAGTAAAACGACGGATGAAATCATTGTTTTTTTTAACAAACCTGTTCAACGTATTCACTTTTGCCATCATCGCATTCCACTCAGACATCGGATACAGCTCTAAACATGGCTGAAAAACGGATCGTTTTATCACAAAACCTTCCTGCAACATGGGCATAAGCTGTTTCTTTAATGCGTTGGAAAGCAGCAACCTTCCTTTCGCATCAGCCTTAGCTTCGTATGTTCCAATTAAATTTATCATCATGAATTTGAATGTATTCAAAAATATAAATTATTTCCCACAATTTACCACAATTATCCACTTTGTTGATAACTTTTGCCACTTTAACCCATTTATAGGTTGCTTTTTTAGACTTCAAGTGCCTACTATTTTATTTGCGTGCCTTTAAAAAAACCTGTATTTTCGAAAAAAAAGTTACCTTTGCGAATAGGTATAAAAATGAATATTTAAATGAGCAGTAAACTTATCACAGATGGCAAGTATAGCTATGTTGAAGCCGGTGAAGGGCAACCAATAATTGTACTTCATGGTCTTATGGGAGCGTTAAGTAATTTTGACGGTGTTTTGAACTATTTTTCAGAAAAAGGTTATAAAGTAATTATACCTGAGTTGCCCATTTATAATTTGCCACTTTTAAAAACGAATGTTAAAAACTTATCGAAGTTTTTAAAGGATTTTATGGCTTATAAAAAAATTGACAAAACCATACTGCTTGGAAACTCCTTGGGCGGACATATCGGATTGTATTTTACTAAATTAAATCCAAATAATGTTGCCGCACTTGTGTTGGCGGGAAGCTCTGGTTTATATGAAAAATCCATGGGTGATACGTTTCCAAAAAGAGGGAATTATGAGTATATAAAAACGAAGACGGAAGAAGTTTTTTACGATCCTGCAATTGCAACAAAAGAAGTTGTTGATGAAATTTTCGCTTCCGTAAACGATCGCGTCAGGGTGATTAAAACCTTGGCCATTGCTAAAAGTGCCATTCGACATAATATGGCAAAAGATTTGCCAAAAATGCATATTCCCGCCTGCATTATCTGGGGAAAAAACGATACGGTTACGCCACCTGAAGTTGCCATAGATTTTCAAAAATTACTTCCTGATGCAGATTTGTACTGGATTGATAAATGCGGCCACGCACCTATGATGGAACACCCAGACGAGTTTAATAAAATTCTTGAAAGCTGGCTAAAAGAAAGGAACCTATAACCCATGAAAATTAAATCTGCTGATTTTGTAACCAGCAATACCGACGTTTCAAAATGCCCGAAAGAGCAAATCCCTGAGTATGCTTTTATCGGACGCTCAAACGTGGGGAAATCCTCGTTGATCAATATGATTACGGGCAGAACCAAATTGGCAAAAACATCAGGGAAACCCGGAAAAACCCAACTTATCAATCACTTTAAAATTAATGAAGATTGGTTTTTGGTCGATTTACCGGGCTACGGTTATGCACAAGTTTCAAAATCAAAACGACAAACTTTTCAGGAGTTTATAAAAGATTATTTGTTGCTTCGACAACAATTGATCTGCACTTTTGTGTTGATTGATTCAAGGCTGGAACCCCAAAAAGTTGATTTGGAATTTATGGAGTTTTTGGGTGAAAACAGCATTCCTTTTTATATTGTTTTCACCAAAGCCGACAAATTAAAACTTTCTGAACTGAACCGAAATATTCAGGTTTACAAAAAAGTAATGACCAAATCCAATTGGGAAAGCATGCCGCCACATTTTGTGACTTCGGCAGTAGATACCACAGGAAAAGATGAATTGCTGAATTTTATCGATGAACTAAATCAGCAAGTAGCCACAACATCCTAAAAATGGCTTCAACCAAAAATACCCTGCAAATTCTGTTTGAAGACAACCACTTTATCATAGTCAACAAACGATCGGGCGACATTGTTCAGGGCGATAAAACCGGAGATGAGCCTTTAAG
>JAWOHJ010000281.1:0-10567 GCA_046485225.1 Lutibacter sp.
AAATAATTTAAGACAAGATCCGGAATATGTAAAAAATTAGGGTTCAAGCAATATTCAGAATAATGAAATTGTTGTCGTTATTGCCTATTTGCAAGGTTTAGTTACTGATATTAAGTCATATTCTTCAACAGCATTAAAAAATAAGTAATATGTTAAGATTTATATCACATAATTTTGATGGGATGGAAGGGGTTGAAATTTACCCAATTATTTCATTGTTGCTTTTTTTTATAGTTTTTATCACAATGTTAATCATTGTCATAAAAATGCCTAAGAAAAATATCGATGAAATAAGTCAATTGCCTTTAGATAACGACACTAACAGTAAAGAAAATAATTATGAATAAGAATTCAGAAAAGATCTCGGGTTGGAAAAGATTTATGAAATCTATGACCAAAGCGCACGATTTAGGAACCGAGGAAGATATCATGCTCGATCACGATTATGATGGCATTAAGGAACTTGACAATGTTTTGCCGCCTTGGTGGCTGGCAGGTTTTTATATCACCATTGCCATTAGTATTTTTTATCTCATCATGGTATTCGGCTTCGGTAAATATAGCCAGTATGATGAGTTAAATGATGAAATGGCTACCGCAAAAGAAGAAATTGAAGCTTATAAAGCCGCAAATCCGCAGTTATTTGATGATGCAAACATTGTTGCTTTTACAGATGCCGAAAATTTGGCAAAAGGAAAGGAACTGTTTACTTCAAAAACTTGTGTTGTATGTCATTTAGCAGATTTAGGCGGAAGTATTGGTCCGAACTTAACCGACAATAAGTGGATTTTAGGAGGTGACGTAAAAAGTATATTTAACGTCTTGACAAATGGAGGAAGACCAGGAAAAGGAATGATTGCCTGGGAAAGCACTGTAACAAGAGAAGAGCGGATTCAATTGGCAAGTTATATTATATCTATGCAGGGAACAACGCCTGCAGTGCCTAAACCGGCTGAAGGAGATATTGTTTGGCCTGCAGAATAATCAAGAGAATTATATTAAAAAACAAAAAACCCTCTTTTGAGGGTTTTTCTTTTTAAATATTGTTGCAAAACAATAATCAGGTTTTTATTTTTTTGTCGTATTTGTGACCAATAGGTTGGTTAATTAATCTTAAATTTACAAATTGATAAAGAATAGAAAAACAGGCTTTTTAAACTTCAGATGAACACAGAAAATAACGAAAGATTTAGAGACTCAATTGGAACAATAGACGAAAGCGGAAAGCGAAATTTTATTTTTCCTAAGAAACCAAAAGGAAAATTTTACAACTATAGAACAATGGTGGGTTGGGTGCTTTTGGCATTTATGTTTGCAGCGCCTTTTATTAAAATTAACGGAAATCAGTTTTTGTTGTTTAATGTCATTGAAAGGAAATTTAATATTTTTGGATTCCCGTTTTGGCCGCAAGATTTTCATTTGCTGGTAATTTCTTTGTTGGTGAGCGTGGTATTTGTTATTTTATTTACCGTGGTTTTTGGAAGAATATTTTGCGGATGGATTTGTCCGCAAACTATTTTTATGGAAATGATTTTCAGAAAAGTGGAATATTTAATTGATGGCGACAGAACCAAACAAATTAAATTGGAGAAACAAGCATGGAATGCAGAGAAAATTAGAAAACGGATAACAAAATGGTTCGCTTTTTTTCTAATATCATTTATCATTGCCAATGTTTTCTTCGCATTCATTATTGGCAGTGACGTTTTAATTGAACATATCAAAGATGGTCCTTTTAACCATATTGGAACGTTAGTAAAGCTATTGATTTTTACCATGGTTTTCTATTTTGTTTTCGCTTGGTTCAGGGAACAAGTGTGTATTATTGTTTGTCCGTATGGCCGATTGCAAGGCGTTCTTTTAGACAATAAGTCTATTAACGTGGCCTATGATTTTGTAAGAGGAGAAGGCGAAAAAGGAAGAAAACCAGTTCGTAAAGGCGAAAACAGGGCCGATTCTGGTTACGGAGATTGTGTATCTTGTATGCAATGTGTTCAGGTTTGTCCAACAGGAATTGACATCAGAAACGGTACGCAATTGGAATGTATTAACTGTACAGCTTGTATTGATGCTTGCGATGAAATCATGGACAATGTTGGTTTTGAACGGGGCTTGATTCGTTATGCATCCGAAGATAATATCGAAAAAAAGGAAAAATTTAAGTTTAATGCACGTTTAATTGCATATTCAGTGTTATTAACTATTTTGGTGGGTGTGCTTGTTGCAATGTTGTTTTTACGTAATGATGTGGAAGCGACAATTTTGAGATTGCCGGGGCAAATATTTCAAACTACGGAAACTACCGTAAAAAATGTTTACACCTTCAAGTTGATCAATAAGACCAATAAAAATATTGAAGATATTGATATTAAATTAATTTCACATAACGGAAAAGTAGAAATGATAGGCGGTCTTTCCAAAGTTGAAAAACAGGGATTAAAGGAAGGTACTTTATTTATTGAAATTGATAAAAAAGACTTAAATTCGTCAAGTGAAAAGTTAAAAGTAGGGGTGTATTCAGGGGAGGAACTTATTGAAGCAACCACCACCACTTTTGCAGGACCTATAAAAATTAATTAGATGAAGTTAAAAATTAGTTGGCCAACTGGCATTATACTTGCGCTGTCTGCATTTATTCTATTCATATTGTCTTTTGTTTACAAGGCCGTTTTTGTGCCCGGATATGATCATCATTTAGTCTCTGATGATTATTATAAAGATGAATTGAATTACCAACAGGAAATTGATAAATTAAATAAAGCTGCTGCTTTAAATGAAAATATCACTTTAAACAAAGTGGCTGAAGGTTTATTAATTAAGTTTCCTTCGGAATTTGATCCGGAAAAAATAGGGGGGACAATTTCGTTTCAAAGACCGTCTAACGAAAAAATTGATTTTCAACTTCCCATAAAATTAACAACCACTGATTATTTAATATCTGATAATAATTTGTTGCAAGGAATTTGGAATGTGAAAATTGAATGGACTTATAACAGCAACACTTATCTATTAAAGGAAAAATTTAAGTATTAATATGCTTTGGACTGCACTTATTTTTGGTTTGGCAGGCGGTTTTCACTGTATCGGAATGTGCGGGCCAATTGCATTCATTATTCCGGTAAACAGGGAATCAAAAACATCATTAATTTTCCAAACATTCTTATATCATTTTGGGCGATTATTGAGCTATTCGATCATTGGATTGCTTTTTGGTTTTGTAGGAAAAGGATTGTATTTGGCCGGTTTTCAGCAACGTTTGTCAATTTTAATGGGTGTTATTATGATTGTTACCATGTTAATGCCAGTATCAGTTTTTAATAAATACAATTTTTCAAAACCGCTGTATAAAATTATTGGGAAGGTTAAATACAATCTCGGAATTTATCTGAATAAAAAAACTAACAAAGCCTTATTTTCCATTGGTTTTTTTAACGGTTTTTTACCTTGTGGCTTGGTTTATATTGCTGTAATTGGATCAATTTCAACTGGCAGCCCTGTTCAAGGTGCTCTTTATATGGCATTATTTGGTGTTGGAACAATTCCTATGATGACTGCAGCAGTGTTGTTGGGGAATTTTGTGAGCGTATCCTTGCGTGCTAAATTTCAAAAAATAATCCCTGTTTTTGTGATTATCATCGGATTATTATTTATTTTACGCGGTCTGGGGCTGGGAATTCCGTATTTCTCACCTTCTGATGCAAAACTGCAGCCATTAAGTGACCCGGAAATTTGCTTAACCTATGAAAAAATAGACTTTCATGAAACGGGTATATCGAATTTTTGTACTTAAAGGAATGATTATTGTTGAACAGCAGCTGTTACAGTTAAAAAATAAAATTTATACAGATGAAAGAAACTCCTAAATTGACCATTGAAGATTTTGAGCGAGTAACTTCAAACCAAGAACTTTTAAAACTGATAAAGGAAAAAAACATTCCTTTTGATAAGGTGGCAAAACGATTGTTTTATGAGGAAGAGTTGCGCAATTTACAAATTGAATTGGTGAAGTTGCAGCAGTGGATTTCAAAAAATAAAATGCGTGTTGCCATTATTTTTGAAGGACGTGATGCCGCAGGAAAAGGAGGGAATATTCGCAGATTTACGGAACATTTAAATCCGCGCGCCATGAATGTGGTGGCTTTAACAAAACCTACTGAAATTGAGCGTGGCCAATGGTATTTTAGACGTTATATTAAAGAAATGCCAAACACTGGAGAAATTGTGTTTTTCGACAGAAGTTGGTATAACAGAGCTGTAGTTGAGCCAGTTATGGGCTTCTGTACAGAAACCCAATATCAAAATTTTATGGTTCAGGTTTCTGAATTTGAGCATATGATGTATGAAGACGGAATGGTTTTAATAAAATTTTGGTTTTCTATTTCAAAAGATGAGCAATTAACCCGTTTCAATGCGCGCATTGCAACACCCTTAAAACGCTGGAAATTTAGTCCGGTCGATAGGAAAAGTCAGGAACTTTGGGATAAATACACACACTATAAAGAGCAAATGTATAGCCGCACACACACCAGCTATAGTCCGTGGATTACCGTAAAAGCAAACGACAAAAAATTGGCGCGTTTGGAAAGCATCCGATATGTGTTGTCCCAATTTAACTATGAAGGAAAAGAAAATGCTTCCACCATATTATTTCCAGATCCAAATATTGTGATGCGTTATTACCGTTCAGCCAAACAAATTGATTAATTATGAAATGAGCATAAAGGATTTTCAATGAAAACACCTAAGATAATATGCTAATTACATATGACATATAAAAAACAAATAAAAGAGAACAGATGAAACCTTATAAATTAACTGCAGAAGATGTTGAAATTCTTAATACGAATAAGGGTTTAAGGGCTTTATTTTCAAAAGAACCCTACAATTTAGAGAAAGCGGTTCGTTTTGTTAAATATGAAAATAAATTAAAAAAACTTCAGGTTGAACTCATCCGTTTACAAACTTGGGCCATTGAAGAAAATGAACGAATCATGATTATTTTCGAAGGAAGGGATGTAGCCGGAAAAGGTGGCGCCATAAGACGCACAACCGAGCGTATGAATCCGCGGCATTATCGCATAGTAGCTTTGCCAAAACCTACGGAAGATGAGCGTTCACAGTGGTATTTTCAGCGGTATGTTATTCAATTTCCAAAAGCCGGTGAAATCGTTTTTTTCGACAGAAGTTGGTATAATAGGGCAGTAGTTGCGCCAGTAAACGGTTTTTGTACCCAGCAAGAGTATGAAATTTTCATGAATCAGGTAAATGACTTTGAGCGAATGATTACAGAATCGGGCATCCATTTGGTGAAAATTTACATGTCCATTTCGAAGAAAGAGCAAGCAAAACGTTTCGAAGAATTAAAAAGCGACCCATTAAAACAATGGAAAATAACGCCTGTTGATGAAAGAGCTCAAGAATTATGGGATGTTTATACCTACTATAAAAATAAAATGTTTGCAAAAACAAAAGAAGGTGTGGTTGACTGGAAAATAATAAAAGCCAATAAAAAAACGTATGCCAGGGTAGTGGCGATTAATCATATTTTAAGCAGTATCCCTTATGATAAAAAGCGGGAAATTTAACTGTTAAATTTCTTTTCCTTCAATAAAAACTTTATCAATATGTTGATTTCCAAATGAGTACGGTATAAATCCGTAACTCGGAATTTCTTTTGTAATCACAAAATTAGCCTTTTTACCTTTGCAAATACTGCCGTGTGTTTTTTCCAAACCCATTGCGTACGCGCCATTAATTGTTGCGGCATTTATAGCTTCTTCCGGCGTCATTTTCATTTTAATGCAAGCGGTTGAAATAACAAAGTTCATATTACCTGATGGCGTAGAGCCCGGATTGTAATCGGTGGCCAACGCCAATGGCAAACCAGCGTCAATTATTTTTCTTGCCGGCGTATAAGGAATGCTTAAAAAATAAGAACACGACGGTAATGCAACAGGCATCGTATCGGTATTTTTTAAAACTTCAATATCTTCATCGCGCATCAATTCCAAATGATCTACAGAAAGCGCTTTGTGTTTTACGCCAACCTGAACACCGCCAATTGCCGTAAACTGATTCACATGAATTTTTGGAATTAGTCCGTATTTTGCACCAGCTTCTAGGATTCTGTCGGTATCATCAATAGAAAAATAACCGGTTTCGCAAAAAATATCAATATAATCGGCTAAATTTTCTGCAGCCACAATGGGTAAAATTTCATTTATGACAACATCTAAATAACCGCTTTTATTATTTTTAAATTCTGATGGCAATGCGTGAGCCGCCAAAAAAGTGGATTTAATGGTAATAGGGTAATTTTCATTCAACTTCTTTATCACGCGCAACATTTTTAATTCAGCGTCTTTTGTCAACCCATAACCCGATTTTATTTCAACGGCACCAGTGCCCAATTTCATCACTTCTTCAATGCGTTTTGCAGATTGTTGATATAAATCTTCTTCGTCTGTTTGTTGTAATTTTATGGCTGAATTTAAAATTCCGCCGCCATTGTTCGCGATTTCTTCATAAGAGAGCCCATGAATTCTGTCAATAAATTCTTGTTCCCTATTTCCTGCATAAACAATATGCGTATGACTGTCGCACCAGGTTGGAAGCACTATTTTTCCGCTGGCATCAATGGTGTTTTCAGCCAGAATGATGGGTAAATTTTCCATCTTGCCAAAATCTTTGATCATATCATTTTCAATCAATAAAAAAGCATTTTTAATGGTGGGAAGAAATTTCATCGCTGCGCCGCAAACCATTTTTTTTGGCACGCTTTCAATCTGCAGTAATTCCTTAATATTGGTAATTAATGTTGTCATATTTACAAAAATTCTTAGCTCAAATATACGGCAATTTTAGAAAGCATAATCAGGCTTTTTATATTGAATTTAACTTAATAAAAATGCAGTTTTTTAAGACATTTATCATATTAATAAAGCGTAGATAGCGTATATTTGCACAAAATTAAAAAAAATGAAAAAAGCCATATATATAGCAACCAGTGAAGCTAACAGTGGTAAGTCAATTGTCACTTTGGGATTGATGAGGATGCTGTTGGGAAAAACCGCAAAAGTCGGTTATTTTAGGCCAATTATTGACAATGTCAAGAAGGGGAAAAAGGACAACCATATCAATACCGTTATTTCTCATTTTCAATTGGACATCGATCCAGATGATGCTTTTGCTTTTACGCGCAGCGAATTTATAAATATGCGGAATAATGGCAAAGAAGGCGAAATATTCGACACTATTATTTCAAAATATAAAGCATTAGAGGAAAAAAATGATTTTATGTTGGTTGAAGGTTCTGACTTTTCTGGAGAAGGAATGGCCATTGAATTGGATGCGAACATATTAATTGCAAAAAATTTGGGAATTCCGGCAATCATCGTTTCAAGCGGTGTTGGAAAAACTTTGGAGGAATTTATTGAAGGGCTGCATTTGGCCTATGATTCATTTAGAGAAAAAGAAGTGGAGGTTTTGGCAGTAATTGCAAACAAGGTTCAGGAAAAAAATATTGGAATTGTAAAAAATGGTGTTGAAAAAAACTTGCCAAAAGATGTTTTTGTCAATGTCATCCCTTTAATAGCTTCCTTAAACAATCCAACCATAAAGGAAATTGCAAAAGCGATAGATGCTAAAATTTTGTTTGGCAAAGAGCTTATAAATAACCAAACATCAAGTTTTAAAGTTGGTGCAATGCAATTGCGAAACTATTTAAAACAATTGGAAGAAAATTGTTTGATCATTACGCCTGGCGATAGGGCCGACATTATTTTAGGAGCTTTACAAGCCAATATTTCTACGAATTATCCTGCAATTTCAGGCATTGTTTTAACAGGCGGAATTCTTCCGGAAGAACCTATTATCAGATTAATAGATGGTTTGTCTCAAATTGTTCCAATATTGACAGTTGAAGAAGGAACATTTGATGTGGCCAATAGAATTGGGGCGGTTCGTTCGCATATGTATGCTGAAAATAAAGAAAAAATTAATATTTCATTAAATACATTTGACAAATATGTTGAATTTGAAAAGTTGAATGATAAATTAATTACCTTTCAAGGCAGCGGCATTACCCCAAGAATGTTTCAATATAATTTATTGAAACGTGCAAAAACTAAAAGAAAACACATTGTGCTTCCTGAAGGAAATGACGACAGAATTTTAACAGCTGCAGCCCGATTAATTCAAAGTGATATTGTTGATTTAACAATTTTGGGAATTAGAAGTGATATTGAAAATAAAATTATTCATTTAGGACTGAAATTGGATTTGAATAAAGTAAAAATCATCAACCCTATTGAATCTGAATATTATAAAGATTTTAGCAATACTTTATATGAATTAAGGAAAGATAAAGGCTTAACCATTGATATGGCGGAGGATTTAATGGGAGATGTCTCTTATTTTGGTACTATGATGGTGCATAAAGGTTTGGCTGACGGAATGGTTTCCGGTGCGGCACATACTACGCAGCACACTATTAAGCCCGCATTACAGTTTATTAAAACCAAAACTGGCGTTTCAGTGGTATCTTCCATCTTTTTTATGTGTTTGGAAGACAGAGTTTCCGTTTTTGGCGATTGCGCCATCAACCCAAATCCAACTTCAGAACAATTGGCAGAAATTGCAATTTCTTCGGCCGATTCAAGTATTAACTTCGGAATTGAGCCAAAAATAGCGATGCTTTCCTATTCATCAGGTGACTCGGGTAAAGGAGAGGATGTTGAAAAAGTGAGAAGAGCAACAGAAATTATCAGGCAAAAAAGACCAGATTTAAAAGTGGAAGGACCAATACAATACGACGCAGCAGTTGATGCAACCATAGGAAAGAGCAAAATGCCCGATTCTGAAGTGGCAGGACGTGCAAACGTATTAATTTTCCCTGATTTAAATACAGGAAATAACACGTATAAGGCGGTTCAAAGAGAAACTGGAGCATTGGCAATTGGGCCTATGTTACAGGGTTTAAACAAACCGGTAAACGATTTAAGCCGAGGGTGTACGGTAGATGATATTTTTAACACCGTAATATTAACAGCAATACAAGCACAAGGATTTTAAATGAAGATTTTAGTTATTAATTCAGGCAGTTCATCTATTAAATACCAATTATTTAGGATGCCTGAGGAAGAAGTTATTTGTTCGGGATTGGTGGAAAGAATTGGCTCAAAAGATGCCGAAATTCACTACAAATCAAATCATACCAAAATTGATGAGGTTGGTGAGATTCCAAATCACAGCGTAGGTTTGGAGAAAGTTGTCAATCTTTTATTGGATGAAAAAGTGGGGGTGATAAAATCTACTTTAGAAATTGAAGCAGTGGGTCACAGAGTTGTTCACGGAGGAAGCACTTTTTCAAATACAACAATAATCAATCAAGTGGTTAAAGACAAAATAAAAAAATTATTTTCTTTGGCGCCACAACACAATCCGGCAAATTATGAAGGCATTGTGGTTGCGGAATCATTTTTTCCAAATGCAAAACAAATCGCTGTTTTTGATACTGCTTTTCACCAAACTATTCCGGTTGAAGCATATAAATATGCCATTCCGACTAAATTTTTAGTGGAATACAATATTCGTTTGTATGGTTTCCACGGAACAAGTCATAAATATGTTTCGGAACAATCCATTGAGCATTTAGGAATTGAAAACTCCAAAATAATTACCATTCATTTGGGTAATGGCTGCAGTATGACTGCCGTTAAAGACGGAAAAAGTATTGACCATACACTTGGTTTCGGACCGGTTACCGGATTGATTATGGGAACGCGAAGCGGTGATATTGATCACGCCATAATATTTCATTTGGTTAATAATTTAGGCTATTCACTTGATGAAGTCAATAATTTGCTTCAAAAAGAAAGCGGTATGTTTGGATTAACAGGCTACAGCGATTTACGCGATATTGAATCTGAAGCCGAAAATGGAAACAAAGAATGTCAGTTGGCATTGGATATGAATGCTTACCGAATTAAAAAATATATTGGTGCTTACGCTGCCGCGATGAACGGTTTGGATGCCATCATATTTACTGCCGGTATTGGCGAAAATTCAAGTTTTATAAGAAAGTTGGTTTGTACAGATATGGACTATTTCGGAATTGAACTGGATGAAGAAAAGAACAATATCAGGGCAAAAGTACTTACCGAAATTCATACTGAAAATTCAAAAACAAAAATTTTGATTGTGCCAACCAACGAAGAGGTTGAAATTGCAAAACAGTCTTTTGAGTTGTTGAATTAGATAAAAAAACAAATCATAAAAAAAGCATTGAAAATTCTCAATGCTTTTTTTATGATTAAACGTTAAACGTTAAATGTTGCACATCACTGAAAAAAGTTCAAACTTCATCTTCAAACTTAAAACTTGTCAGTGCCTGAAATACGTTGACCATAAAAAAGGTTAACATTATGCAAATAAACGGATTTTTCAACGAAGAGCAAAGATTAAGACGCAATCGATACTTCAGCACAGATTTCAAAAAGAAAAGAGTTGAGGAAATAGAAAAGAATTTAGTTACAGTTTCAGATATTTGTAAGACACATAAAGTCAG
>JAWOHJ010000090.1:0-4138 GCA_046485225.1 Lutibacter sp.
CCGAAATGTAACTACAGAAAATCCGGCTTCCTGGATTTATAGGATGTAAGGTTTAACCAATAAAAAGCGCCCGCAATTCGGCTGCATCAGATGGTTTCATTTTTCCCGAAAGTATCAGGCTTAATTGTTTACGGCGCAAAGCACCTTCATAGCGTTTCTTTTCAAGTTCAGTTTCTGGCTCAATTTGTGGAACAACAATGGGTTTTCCAGCTTTGTCAACCGCTACAAAAGTATAAATGCCTTCGTTTACTTTGGAACGCACTTGGGATTCCCGGTCTTCAATCCAAACATCCACATAAATTTCCATCGAAGATTTAAAAGCTCTTGAAACTTTAGCTTCAATGGTCACCACACTGCCCACCGGAATGGCTTTATTGAAAGCCACGTGATTAACCGATGCGGTTACTACAATGGCGTGGGAATGTCGGCGTGCCGCAATACTGCAGGCTCTGTCCATTCTTGCCAATAACTCGCCCCCAAATAAATTACCCAACGGATTGCTTTCTCCAGGTAAAACAATATCGGTTAAAATGGTTAAAGATTCTTTTGGTGTTTTAGCCATTGGTTGTTGAATTTATTTTCGGAAAAACAGGATTTTTATACTAGAAAAAGTTTCTGTAACAGTTGAAGATTAGTATTCTTTAACCAATAGCCAGGCGTCTTGAGACTCCGTTTTGTGAATGATGCGCATTTTATTTATCGCTTCATCTTCGGTGGTAAAACTTTCGAAGGCAACCTGTGTCAAATCCCACTTGTTTACGCCTAAAATTTTGGCATTATACCCTTTTTCAAGCAATTGCTGCAGTTTTTTCTCAGCATTTTCAGGAGTTCTGAAAGCACCGGCGATAATGTGGTAATTATAGGTTTCTTTGGTGATATCTAAGGTAATTGCAGGCAACGGATTGGAAATCACAAATGTTGCTTCCTGTATGGTTTTTTCGACTTTCTTTTGTTGTTGTTCGGCTTCGGCAACTAAATTTTTATACGCTATTTTTTGGTATTCGTTCCAACTAACCGTGCCTAAAGCAAAAAGAATTGCCGCTGTTGCCGCATATTTGATGAACGCAGGCGTTTTTCTTTTGGTTTCTTTCGTTGAAGATACTTCTAACTGCTTAATTTTTTCTTTGTAAACAACGCGTTTTATTGCAGGGGAAACATAAGATCCCAACCCAAAAGATGCGGTTAAATAATTAACGGAATTTGTAGGTTCAAAAATGAGTTTGCGTTCTTTATTTAACTTAAGCGATCCAATATTTTCCAACTCAAGCACTTCAACATTGATCAGCAGTTTCCATTCAGCCACTTCTTTTTCAATAAATTCCAAAGCTTCTGAGTAGGAAATATTTTTGGCGGCAGCAATATAATTAGCAAGTAATCCATCATTATTTTGCAAATGGGAATTGAAGGTCAACTGATTTGAAGGCGGATAAAAAGTATGCGTAAAATGATTCACTTTTGCCGAAATTTCGTTGGTTACAAAACCGCCAAAATTTGGCACAATCACACATTCGTACCGGTATAATAAATCGCTTATGTAGTTTGCTGTTGTCATTGAAACAAATATATAAAAAACCGTTGCCAAAATAATACTAATGCACAATTTTTATTAACAATAATTTTATATATTGACACTCAAATTGTTAAAATATGCTTGAAGAAGATTTGCTGTACGTTTTGGCGTTGCAGCGTGCAAAAGGAATTGGCGACATTAACGCTAAAAAGTTGCTGGCGCACTGTGGAAGCGCTAGAGAACTGTTTAAAGAGAAACGCCGGAATATTGAAAAAATCTTTGGGCTTGGCAAACTTTCGACGCAATATTTATTTGATCCTGCCAATGTAAAAGAAGCTGAAGAAGAGCTAAAATACATTCAGGACAATACAATTGAAACACTTTATTTTACAGATCATACTTACCCGGAACGATTAAAACATTGCATAGACGGACCAATATTACTCTTTAAGGAAGGGAATATCGATTTGAGCTTGGGACCAATCATCAGCATCGTTGGAACACGGCAAATTACAAGTTACGGAAGGGATTTTTGCGAAAAATTGATTGCGGATTTAGCAGCATTCAATCCAATAATTGTGAGCGGTTTTGCCTATGGCGTCGATATTTGCGCTCATAAAGCAGCCGTTAAAAACAACCTGCAAACTATTGGTGTTTTGGCTCATGGATTTGAGGAAGTTTATCCGAAAATTCATAAAAAGTACATATCCGAGATGCATAAAAACGGAGGATTTCTAACCGAATTTTGGCATAATGACCAACCGCTGCGTGAAAATTTTTTAAAACGAAATCGGATAGTTGCCGGCATGTCCGAAGCCACCATCATTATTGAGTCTGCCGAAAAAGGAGGCTCATTGGTCACTGCTGATATTGCAAATTCCTACAGCCGTGATGTTTTTGCGGTTCCCGGAAGAAGCACCGATTTGTACAGCAAAGGCTGTAACGATTTAATAAAAAACAATAAAGCAGCCATTTTAACTTCCGCAAAAGATCTCATTGAGATGCTCAATTGGGAAAGTTCAGGCAACGTGAAGAAATCAATACAAAAGCAACTTTTTGTAGAATTAACAGAAAACGAGCAGTTGTTGTATGATTTTCTGACACAAAACGGTAAAGAGTTGATTGATTTAATTTCCTTAAACTGCAAATTGCCTATTCATCAAACTACGTCTTTATTGTTTAATTTAGAGATGAAAGGTATGGTGAAGCCGTTGCCCGGGAAATTATATGAAGCGATTTAGGCTGCAGTTTTGTGTTAAAATAACTTTAAAAACTTTTACAAAACAGTCAAATTGTACCAAAATCTGTATTTTTGCAGCTTAAATAAAATTATGATAAAAATACCTCAACATGCAAAAGCACTTATTTTTGATCTGGATGGCACCATTGCCAACACTATGCCAAATCATTTTAAATCTTGGAGAAAAGCGGTTTTGCCCTATGGAATAGATTTTAATGCCACTTTGTTTATGCAGTTGACAGGAATGCCGAGAACGGCCACAATTAATAAATTAAATGAGATGTTTGGCACTAAAATGAATCCTGATATCGTTGGAAAAGTGAAGGAAGACCATTTTAAAACCCTGGTCGATTTAACCGAAGAAATTGAGGTAGTTGCCGATGTCATTAGAAAATATCACACCATTTTGCCAATGTCCATAGGGACAGGAAGCACTAAAAATGGCGCAAAAAAAACGCTTGAAGTCATTGGTTTTGAAAATTATTTCGACATCGTTATTTCTGCCGATGATATTATTAATCACAAACCACATCCCGAAACTTTTTTAAAATGCGCTGAATTAATGGGTGTAAATCCTAAAGACTGCGTTGTTTTTGAAGACGGAATATTGGGCATGAATGCTGCTGCAGAAGCAGGAATGATGTTGATTGATGTAAACGATTATTTTAAAGTTGCGTTTGTTGTTTAAGATTTAAAAAAACCGGATTCCAATCGAAATTATTACCATAAAAAAATCGCCTAAAAAATTAATTTTAGACGATTTTTCACTTTTAATAAATAAAAGATATATTTATTTAGTTGGCCAAAGTAACTTCAGTACGTCTGTTATTTTGACGACCTGCTGGTGTAGCATTGGTATCAACCGGTTTACTTTCTCCGAAGCCAACAGTTTTTAATCTGTCTGCATTTATACCATTTGCGATCAAATAATCTCTAACTGCTGCTGCTCTTCTTTCAGACAATAATTGGTTTGATTTGTCAGAACCAACGCTATCTGTGTGACCTGCAATTACAAAATCAGCTTCTGGATAATCTTTAAAGATTGCAGTCATTGATTTTAAGATATTGATAGACTCACTTTTGAAAGTTGCTTTATTTGTATCGAACAAAATAGTTCTAGCATACTCATTTAACGTTGCCATAACCTCAACTGTTGGAGTTACTGGACAACCATTGTTTGAAGCTGGGCCAGCAACTGTAGGACATTTGTCTAAATTGTCTGTTACACCATCACCATCAGTATCTGGCCAAGGACAACCTTTATTGTCAGCTGGACCGGCTACAGTTGGACAAGCATCGTCTTTATCAACAACACCATCACCGTCAGTATCTGGACAACCTTTGTTTGCTTTTGTTCCTTTTTCATTTGGACAAGCATCATCTTTATC
>JAWOHJ010000117.1:0-3305 GCA_046485225.1 Lutibacter sp.
CCGATACTGTCGGCCCCCGCGCCGGTATCGGATACCCGCGCCGCTACCGAGATGGCCGAGATCGCGTCTGCGCCGAGGCCGCTATCGGCAACGGCTTTGAGCGCCGCCATTTCCTCAAAAGACAAATTACATTTTAGGCTCAATAACTAAAATATTGGCATTGTCAGTTTTTTTTGTGCTGATTATTATATTGGCTTTTGTGAGCGCTTTGTATCAGTTGGTGAAACAGAAGCAAGTTTCAGAAATCAAATCGGATTTTATCAACAATATGACGCACGAATTTAAAACGCCTATTGCGACCATAAATTTAGCATTGGATGCGATTAAAAATCCAAAAGTGATTGGCGATCAGGAAAAAGTGATGCGCTACGTAAAAATGATTAGGGAGGAAAATAAACGCATGAATGCTCAGGTTGAAAACGTATTGAGAATTTCCAAACTTGAAAAAAATCAGCTGGATGTCAACAAAGAAAAAGTGGATGTTCATGACATTATAAAAGTAGCCATAACGCACGTAGATTTGTTGGTTAACGATAAAGGCGGTTATATTAAAATGAACCTAAAAGCAGAATCGACAGAAATTTTTGCTGATCATTTTCATTTTACCAATGTAATTGTAAACATGTTGGACAACGCCATAAAATATTCAGAAGGTGCACCAAAAATTGATATTTCAACCGATAATACGGCCAAACATATCATAATTAAAGTAAAAGATCAAGGTATAGGAATGGTTAAAAGCGTTCAAAAAAATGTTTTTAAGAAGTTTTACCGAGAAGAAACAGGAAATATACACAATGTAAAAGGCCATGGATTAGGACTTGCATACGTGAAAAAAATTGTTGAAATTCATCAAGGCGAAGTTTATGTGGAAAGTGAAAAAGGTATCGGAAGCATTTTCACCATAAAACTGCCTTTAATTTAAAATAAAAGTATGGAAAATAATAGAATTTTATTGGTGGAAGACGATCCCAATTTTGGGACTGTTTTGAAAGATTATCTATCATTGAATGATTATAAAGTAACCTTGGCCAAAGATGGTTTGGAAGGGTTGATTATGTTTAAAAATGATGATTTCGATTTGTGTATTTTGGATGTGATGATGCCTCGAAAAGATGGTTTTTCATTGGCCAAAGACATTAGATCAACCAATTCTGAAGTGCCGATTATATTTTTAACGGCCAGAACGATGAAAGAAGATGTGTTGAAAGGATACCAGTCCGGCGGTGATGATTATTTAAACAAACCTTTTGATTCTGAAGTTTTGTTGTACAAAATTAAAGCCATTTTACAGCGCAAAGAAACGGAGCAAACCATTGAAGAAGATGTTTTTGAATATAAAATCGGAAAATTTGAGTTCAATTCAAAACTGAGACATTTATCTTTTGATGGCGGTGAAATTCAGAAACTTTCCCCTAAAGAAAGCAAATTGTTGAAATTGTTGGCAACGCATAAAAATGATTTGATGCCACGTGAGTTGGCGTTGACCAAAATTTGGAGAGACGATAATTATTTCACATCAAGAAGTATGGATGTGTATATCGCGAAACTTCGAAAATACTTAAAACCAGATCCGAATGTGGAAATTTTAAATATTCATGGCGAAGGATTCAGGCTGCTAGAGAAGCTTTAAAATTTTTTGCGTAATTTAAGTGTCTGTATATGTCAGAGTTAATTAGAATATATAATGAAAATCCGAACGAACGTGAAATTGACAAAGTTGTCAAAGTTTTACAAAAAGGCGGCATCATTATTTACCCTACGGATACCGTTTATGGGTTAGGCTGTGACATTACCAACACAAAAGCTATGGAAAAAGTGGCGCAGCTCAAGGGGTTAAAACTTGACAAAGCGAATTTTTCATTTATTTGTTACGATTTAAGCAATTTGTCTGATTATGTAAAACAAATTGACACACCCGCTTATAAAATTCTAAAAAAGGCATTGCCCGGGCCATATACCTTTGTTTTGCCGTCGAGCACCAACTTGCCAAAAGCATTTAAAAATAAAAAAACGGTGGGGATTCGTATTCCCGACAATAATATTATCAGAGAATTGGTTAAGAAATTGGGAAATCCCATTGTTTCAACCTCTATTTATGATGAAGACGATTTGTTGGAATATACCACAGATCCGGAATTGATATTTGAAAAGTGGGGGAATAAAGTGGATATAGTGATTGATGGCGGCTACGGAAGCAACATTCCGTCAACCGTAGTTGACTTATCTGAAGGTGAAATTACCATTTTGCGTGAAGGATTGGGAAGTGTGGAGGCGTTATTATAGCAATTCTTTATATTCTTTTTTGCCCAATACAAAATATTGCCAAACAATGCTTTTTATCGTATAATAATCCGCAGTATTTTCAGATTTTTTTCTTTTTTTAAGCATTTTGGAAAAATGGCGGTAAAAGCTGAAATGTGCTTTAAGTATTGCCACAAAATGCAAAGGCTTTAATTCCGCTAAAAATTTTATTCCGGCAAAACCATCCAACACAAGTCGTGCTAAAATGATGGGAAGCAATTTATTTTCTGGCAGATTTTTAACCAAGCTAAACAAACTGTTTCTAAAATTTAAAAATGTTTTAGTTGGATTTGCTTCTTTTAAAGTGGCGCCACCAATATGATAAACAGTTGAATTTCCAACATATTTAATGGTTTTTGCTAAATTTTTGGCCCTCCAGCACAAATCTATTTCTTCCTGATGCGCGAAATAATCTTCATCAAAACCATTGAGTTCGTGATAAAAAGCTGAACGAATAAAAAAACAAGCGCCCGATGCCCAAAATATTTCAGTTTCATCGTTAAATTGATTTTTATCGGTTTCTAACTCAGAAAAAATTCGTCCTCTGCAAAAAGGATAACCTAACATATCAATAAATCCGCCTGCTGCTCCCGCATATTCAAACTTATTTTTATTTTTATAATCCAGTATTTTTGGCTGGATAATGGCCGTATTTGGCTCAGTATCAAAAATGGAGACAACACCATTTAACCAGCCTTCGGTCACTTCAATATCCGAATTCACCAAGGCATAAATATCTGCGTCAACGTGCTGTAAAGCATCGTTATATCCTTTTGCAAATCCACCGTTTACAGTATTTTGAATGATTTTAATCTGAGGATATGCTTGTTTCACAAAAGCAACAGAATCATCGGAAGAAGCATTGTCTGCCACATAAATTTCTACATGGTCGAAATTGCTGTATGTAACGATGGAAGGAAGGAATTTTTCCAGCAATAATTTTCCGTTCCAGTTTAAGATGACGATGGCTATTTTCACGACTGCAAACTTAATTAAAAAGA
>JAWOHJ010000198.1:0-12420 GCA_046485225.1 Lutibacter sp.
AATAAAACAAAATTAACTTGTCCACCCACATTCTTTTTGTCGTGAATTAATAGATCAATAATTCCTTTATAATCAAGAACATCAATTTCCGCTTTTTCATAAATTTTCAACATGGTTTCTTTGATGGTTTTTAAATGTGATGTAGGAAAATTTAAGAGTTTTTGGGAGATAAAAGCTTCAGCAACCATGCCAATGGCGATGGCTTCTCCGTGCGTTAAATTTTCTTTGTCTTCCGATTCCAAAAAATAAGATTCAATGGCGTGCCCAAGCGTGTGCCCGAAGTTCAATATTTTACGCAATCCTTTTTCTTTTGGATCTTTGGTGACAACCTCATTTTTAATCTCAATAGAACGATGAATCAGCTTAGATATATTACTGATATTTATCTGTTTAAAATTACAAATCTCATTCCAAAGTTTAATATCATAAGTGATTCCATATTTAATAATTTCCGCCAATCCAGAACGCAATTCACGGTCGGAAATAGTCTCTAAATATCGAGGATCAATCAGCACCATTTCAGGATCAGAAAACAATCCAACCTGATTTTTCAAAACACCCAAATCCACACCGGTTTTGCCGCCAACAGATGCATCCACCATACTTAAAAGCGTTGTGGGAATATTTATAAAAGCGATTCCGCGTTTAAAAGTGGAAGCCACAAATCCGCCTAAATCCGTAATAACCCCGCCGCCTAAGTTAATCATCAGACTTTTTCGGTCGGCGCCCAATTCTGTCAATGCATGCCAAAGCCCAGAGCAGGTATCAATATTTTTATTTATTTCACCTGCTTCAATCTCAATAATTTCAATTTCAGCTTCAGTTTCAAGCTCCTGCAATAAAACAGGTAAACAATGAAAATTGGTATTTTCATCCACCAAAACAAAAATGGTTGAAGGCTTGTATTCAGAAATAAAAATATTTAGTTTTCTGTAGGCATCTTCGTTAAAGTTTACAAAGTAATTATTGGATAAAATAGGTGTCATTTCGGATAATATTTTGTGCAAATTAAAGGTAAAAAAATCAAAAAATAAACACTTTGTGGGTATCTTTGTACAAATAGAATCTACAATGAAAAAAATATTTGACAATACTGAAGTTGCCTTCGCTTTAAAATCAAATTCTGAGCTTGAAAGAGCTTATTATTTGTTTGAAATGATAAAGCGTGAGCCATTGGTTAAAATTGGTACAGCTGTAACCAAGTTTGCCCTTAAAACGCATTTGCCTGTTGAAGGTATCATCAGAGCTACCGTTTTCGATCATTTTTGCGGCGGCGTAACTGAAACCGATTGTATGTCAACAATCGACAAAATGTACACAAAAAATGTGTATTCTGTCTTAGATTATTCTGCTGAAGGCAAAGAAGTTGAAGAACAATTTGATTTGGCGATGGAAAAAACTTTAAACACTATTAAATTTGGTCTTGAAAAACCAAGTATTCCATTTGCAGTTTTTAAACCATCCGGTTTTGGTCGTTTTGAAATTTATCAAAAGGTGACTGAAGGTGTAGAATTAACTGAACATGAAGTGGTAGAATGGAAACGAATTAAAGAACGTTATGATACTGTGAGCAAAGCCGCCCATGAAGCAAATATTCCTTTATTGATCGATGCTGAAGAAAGTTGGATGCAACTTGCGGCAGATGATTTGATTGAAGAAATGATGGAAAAATACAATAAAGAAAAAGTGGTTGTTTTTGGTACATTGCAATTATATCGTTGGGATCGATTGGATTATCTTAAAAAATTGCACATCCGCGCTAAAGAAAGAGGATTTAAAATTGGACAGAAATTGGTACGCGGGGCTTACATGGAAAAAGAACGCGAACGTGCTGATGAATATGGATACAAAGATCCAATTTGCGAAAACAAACCTGCCACCGATAAAATGTACAATGATGTTTTGGTCTATATGATGGAAAACATTGAAGATATGGCCATTTTTGCAGGAACACATAACGAAGACAGTTCTTATTTATGCATGGATTTAATTGAAAAATTCAATTTCGATAAAAACGATAAGAGAATTTGGTTTGGCCAATTGTATGGAATGAGCGATCATATAAGTTATAATTTGGCTGCAGCTGGTTACAATGTGGCTAAATATTTGCCATTTGGTCCTGTTCGCGACGTGATGCCTTACTTAATTAGACGTGCTGAAGAAAATACTTCAGTGGCCGGACAAACAAATAGGGAACTCGAATTGCTGAAACGCGAACGAGAAAGACGTAAAATTTAAGATGTTTTTAATATTTTTGAAAAAACTGCCATTTATGGCAGTTTTTTTTGCTATTTTTTATAGATAGCAATTCACCTAAAAACACTAAAAATAGCTACTTAAGTCTGCCAATAATCCATATTTCCACGTATATGATAAAATTGAATTTTTTAAAAATGCAATTGCAACCTGTTTAAGATGAACATTAACAGTAAGTTAAGGACATTAAAGAAGAGAAATCATTATGAAACTTTTGTGAGATAAAACAAAATAAAACAACTACTTTTGCATCGCCTAAAAAAATTAGAACATGCAATCTATCAGAAACATCGCTATTATAGCACACGTTGACCACGGTAAAACGACTTTGGTTGATAAAATTATTGATCAAGCCCACATTTTAGATGAACGAAAAGTTCGTACCGAATTATTATTGGACAGTAATGATTTAGAAAGAGAAAGGGGAATTACCATCTTGTCAAAAAACGTGTCTATTATTTATAAAGGCGTAAAAATCAATATTATTGATACTCCTGGTCACGCTGATTTTGGTGGTGAAGTTGAAAGGGTATTAAATATGGCCGACGGTGTTTTATTGTTGGTGGATGCTTTTGAAGGTCCAATGCCACAAACACGTTTTGTTTTAGGTAAAGCACTTGAACTTGGTTTAACACCAATATTGGTAGTGAATAAAGTTGATAAAGAGAACTGTACACCAGATATTGTACACGAAAAAGTATTCGATTTAATGTGTGCGTTAGACGCCACTGAAGATCAACTTCATTTTGCTACAATTTACGGTTCAGCCAAACACAATTGGATGAATACCGATTGGAGAGAAAAAACCGATAATATTGTTCCGTTATTAGATGCTATTTTAGAAAATATTCCTGAAGCTCCTTATTATGAAGGAACGCCTCAAATGCAAATTACTTCTTTAGATTTTACGTCTTTTGTTGGCCGTATTGCTATCGGACGTGTATTTAGAGGTGATTTGGTTGAAGGAAAAGATTACGCAATTTGTAAAGCCGACGGCAGCTTTAAAAAAGTAAGAATTAAAGAACTTCATACTTTTGAAGGTATGGGTAAAGACAGAGCAGCTACTGTTAGAAGCGGTGATATTTGCGCCATCACAGGGATTGAAGGATTTGAAATTGGTGATACCATTACCGATCTTGAAAATCCTGAACCATTAACCAGGCTAAAAGTGGATCAACCTACGATGAGTATGTTGTTTACCATTAATAATTCGCCTTTTTATGGAAAAGAAGGCAAATTTGTTACTTCCCGTCATTTACGTGACAGATTATATAAAGAAATTGAAAAGAATTTGGCCCTAAGAGTAGAAGATACAGACAGTGAAGATCGATTTAATGTATACGGACGCGGAATTTTACATTTATCTGTATTGATTGAAACAATGCGAAGAGAAGGTTACGAATTACAAGTGGGAAGACCGCAAGTAATTATGAAAGATATAGATGGCGTTAAATGTGAACCTTATGAAACATTGGTAATTGATGTTCCTGAAGAATCTGCCAGCAAAGTAATTAATTTGGTTTCCTTGAAAAAAGGAGATTTATTAATTATGGAACCAAAAGGTGATTTGCAGCATTTAGAATTTTCAATTCCATCGAGAGGGTTAATTGGTTTGCGTAATAAATTATTGACAGCTACTGCCGGTACCGCCATCATCAACCATAATTTTGTTGAATTTAGCCCATATAAAGGGGATTTTAACGAAGTTGTAAATGGTGCTTTAATTTCTGCGGAAGCAGGAAAAGCAACTGCCTATGCAATTGATAAACTAGGTGACAGAGGAATTTTCTTTATCGATATCAATCAAGAAATTTATAAAGGACAAGTAGTTGGTGAAAATAACCGTCAGGATGATATGTCTATTAACTTGATAAAAGGTAAAAAATTAACAAACGTTCGTAAATCCGGAACAGATACTGCCGTAAACATTGCTCCTAAGAAAGAATTTTCATTAGAAGAATGTATGGAGTATATTAAGGATGATGAATATTTAGAAGTTACGCCTTTAAGTTTACGTATGCGTAAAATTAATTTCAAGTAAACTTTTTTTTAAAATTTTAAAAGCGCTTTCATTAATTTGAAAGCGCTTTTTTTATTTGAAATTTTTAAACTTTATTAAAATTATGAGGTCTAATATTTATTGAGTAATTATTTAAAAAATTAAATAAGTCATAAAATGAAAAAAATGGGATTGTCAATCGCAGTAGTTATAATAACTATTTTTAGCAGTTGTACAGACAATGAAAATAATACAGAGTTACTAAAAGAAGCACTTTCAGAGGAAGAAATTACAAATCTTGAATTTTTAAGGGAAGAAGAAAAGTTAGCTCGCGATGTGTATTCTTTTTCTTATGAAAAGTATGGCGAAATTATTTTTAACAACATTTCACAAAGCGAGCAACAGCATATGGATCAGGTGCTTAAATTATTAAATACCTACCAAATAAGTGACCCGGATTCAACCGAAATAGGTGTTTTTAATGATGCAGAACTTCAAAATTTATATGATAATTTGATAACTAAATCGGCTTTGTCATTAGCAGATGCTTTAATAGTCGGAGCAACAATCGAAGATTTAGACATTAAAGATATTGCTGATTATGAATTAATTACAAATAAATTGGATATCTTAAGTGTTCTGGCAGGTTTAAAATGTGGCTCTCGAAATCATCTAAGAAATTACACCAATCAATTGGAAATAATCAATGTAAATTATGTGCCTCAATATATCTCTTTGGGAGAATACAATGAAATTATTAATAGCAGCAACGAAAAATGCGGTAGATAGTTCAAATAAAACAATGTTTAAATTATAAAATTTAATAAATCATGAAACCTATTATTTTAATTGAAGCGATTCTTTTAATCTTCTTTGTTGGTTGTAGTGAAAAAAAACAAGACACCTCAGTAAAAATAGCAGAAGCCAATATCTCAGCGCAAATTCAATTGGATGGATATACGCTTTTGAAAAATAACTGCTATGCGTGTCACAGTGTAACCTCGAAATCTCATGATGAAATTATTGCGCCTCCAATGATTGCCATTAAAAGAAGGTATAAAATGAATTACAATACAAAAGAAGAATTTGTAAATGCAATAACCAATTGGGCTTTAAATCCAACAAAAGAGCATGCGTTAATGCGCGGTGCTGTAAAGCAGTTTAATGTGATGCCAAAACAGCCATTTATTAAAGATGACCTTATTAAAATTGCTGATTATATGTATGATAACGAATTAGAAAAACCGGAATGGTTTGAAAATCATTTTAATGCGCAGCACCCAAACGGTATGGGAAAGGGGATGGGAAAAGGAGTGATGAGGGGAAATTAATCATTATGTATAAATTTATATACCATAAATCAAATGGCCTAATCTTATAAAAATTAGGCCATTCGTTATAATAATCACTTTTTAAAATCATAATTAATGATGATGGTGATGACCACCGCAATTGCAATTACATCCCGATTTATCATGTGAAACCGGAGACATAGCTTCCAAAGTGCCATTAATAAGTTTGTTTATGGCAGTATCAGGATCTGTTTCTTCAATTTTATAACAAACCACATTTTGCATGGCTAATTTTTGAATGGCACCGTTGCCTATGCCTCTGGTCAATAATATATCAACATCAAAAAGAGAATTTGCAGAATTGGCGTCGCTATTTTCCTGATGAAAAAAATGATGTAAAGTTTCTTCTTCAGAAAGTTCCAATAATTTTTTATTGATCACTATATTATCATCAATGGTATAAATTAAAAAGTTTTTGCATTTTCCTGCATGTTCAAATATTGTTTTCCTGTTTTGTGCTGTAACTGCAACGATTGTTTTCATAAGATTTCAAATTTTCAATAAATTTACGTTTAATAACCCTTAAAATCTGTTACCTAAGTTACTATCCTAGGGCAGGAGTAGGGTTAATTATTAGCACTTTTTATAAAAAATAATCAGACTTATTAACAATTTTTAAAAGCGTGTTTAAAAAAAATCACATTTTACTTTCCTAAAAAAGTAGTAATCCATTTCGTCAAATAATCAATTTAATAATCTTTAAAACCAATCAGAATAGTCCATAAATAAAGGGATTGGTGAAAGACTCTGATCTACTAAAGAGCTAATAATCAAGGTGATTTTAAAAATTTATTCGAATTTAAATAAGGATATATTAAAAAAATTTGAAAGTTTTTAACAAAAATATTTGGTGGATTTAATTTTTGTACATACATTTGATGTATATACAATAGTAGTATAGATAATTGTTGTCCCCCCGAAGTTGAATAAAAATGATAAAAAGGATGCGTCAAGCCTACCTGATTATACAATTGAGAATATATTGCATACAGGTAATTGGATGAATGAAAAGTTTTCAGATCATTTAAAAGAATATGCGTTATCAATTCAACAGTACCAAGTATTAAGTTCTTTAAGAGAATTGAAAGGAGAACCTGCAAATCTTTTGACATTGCAAGCCGAAATGGTGAGCAAAAACAGTAATACAACGCGTTTGGTTGAAAAATTACGGTTAAAAGGTTTGATAAGCAGAGTTCAAAGTGAAGAGAATAGGAGGATGGTAGAAATTAGGATCACGGAGAACGGTTTAAGTTTGCTGGAAGAAATTGACGGCGTTCATTCGGAATTTCAAAATGACATTGTAGCAGGCCTAACAGAAGATGAAATTATGACTCTTAACAAATTATTGGAAAAAATTAGGAATAAATAAATCAACCCCGAATAAAATAGGTTATTTTAAAATAACGAGTTGTTACCCCCAGCAAGTTATAAAAAGAACCTGAAATAAACAGTAAGAATTAATTACGTAGTAAGAATTAATTGAATTAAACAATAAGAATTAATAGTAAGAAATTAATTGATTGGTAAGAAAAATTAAGAACCATTAAAACCTTTAAGAATTTATGAAAGAGTAAATAACCTTTTGAGGTAGTATCACTGTAGTCACATACTTAAAAAAGCAATCCGAAAATGCTTTATACAAAGTTAGATGGTTAGTAAGAACCTTGATGCTACCTCTTTTTTTATTAAATAAACGCTAGGAATATATAAATCAACCCCCAAACTCCAAAACCCCAAAAACATGAGTTCACTATTATTAATCCTATTAATAATAATTTCTCTAATTGTTACATTTAGTAGCAGTTCTTTTCAAAGCGGAATAAAAAACCCCACGCCTTTGAAACATTTATTTACAATAGATTTATCTGATTTTAAGCAATTTACTTTGTTGAAATCAGATAAATTTTTATATATAATTAAAAGCAGCCGCAACACATTTATCCAAAAGCAACCTTTCCCACAACGGTAACCGGAAGATAAATACTGCGGCTGTATTTTTTTAAAATATAATTTGCCTGTTAAAATTTAAATAATAGCATTCAATTTAAATAGACAAATAAAAAGAATATTCTTTAATCGAATAAAAGAATTGAAGTCAAAATATTAATTGAAAATCATTAAATTATGATATTAATTGAGAAAAATACTGTCGAAAGAAAATATAAAAAATTAGATCGTATCTATATAAATACCCTAATTCCATATTTTAAATTTAGAAACAGCATCGGAAGTTTAATAACACCAAAAAAGTGCTGTACTGCTTTATAAAATAAAAAAAAACAGTTGTAATTATCTTTTAATTGTCGTCCCCACAACGGTAGTATAAAAAGATATGAATATTACAACTGCTTTTTGAAACTTTATTTCGTAAAACAGCCGCGAAAATCTCGAAAAAAATTGTCGTCCCCACGAAATTTTTTTACTGCAAGCATCACGACTGTAAATTTTTGAACTTTCTTTAGAGCAGTAAATGTAAAATATAACATTTATTATTCCAATTATTTTTTGAATTAATTTTAGGACTAATTTACCTTTAATTATAGATAAATTTAGTTATTTTTAATGGTTTTTAAAATGAAACAATGATAAAAAATAGCTTCAGTTATAAGTTAATTGTTAATCAAATCGATCTTGATGCGCTGAATCACGTAAACAATGTCACTTATTTGCAATGGGTTCAAAATGTGGCAGAAAAACATTGGGACACGATTTGCAGTACTGATATTGATGAGCATTATGTTTGGGTGGTTATCAGACATGAAATCGATTATTATTTACCTGCTATTTTGAATGATGAAATTACCATAACTACTTATATTGGAGATTCTTATGGCGTAAAATCAGAACGTTTTGTGGAAATTAAAAGAGACGATAAAATACTTGTAAAAGCAAAAACAATTTGGTGTTTATTGGATAAAAATACCATGAAACCTGTTAAAGTTCCTGCTGAAATATTGGCTATTCTTCAGTCGCAAAAAGGCATAAATTAAGTTGCTGGTTATAAAAGTTTATTTTTTGCTTCAATCCATTTTGACATATATTTTGTGCTTTGTAAGGAATGATGCATTAATAAAGATCCAATAAAATTTTTTAATCGATGTTCTACTAAGTTTTTTTGCAGCGCTGTAATTTTATTAAGCAGCTTTATTTCGTGTTTTTCTTTTGAAAAACAATAATTGATAATCTCAAGGCCATTTTGCTGTGCGATTTTCCAAAGATTTTCATTGGTATATAACTCAACTGATTTTAATGCAAATTCATTTGGATCGTCTGCAATAAATCCGTTCCAGGGCAATTTATCGCTCATCGCTTCGGCACCAATGTTTGTGGTTACGCTTGGCGTTCCATATTTCATAGCATCGATAAGTTTTCCTTTTAAACCCGCTCCAAACTGAAGTGGCGCCAAACAAACTCTGGCATTTTTGAAAACAACTTCAACATTTTCAGCCCAGCCTTTTATCAGAAATCCATCTTTTTTATTGTGTAATTGTTGCACTTTTTCCGTTGCATAGGCGCCATAAATATGCATTTCGGCTTCCGGTAATTTTTCTCGGATTAATGGCCAAATATCTGTTTTTAAATATTGAACGGAATTCCAATTTGGTTCGTGCTTAAAATTTCCGATGGTTATGAAATGATTCCGATTTTGAAAAGTAGGATAGGTGCGAAGGGTTTCCGGATTCATTTTATTCAATAAAAAAGGCACATAATGCAACAACGATTTGTCAATTTTAAATGTTTTTTTCAGTAATTTCATTTCATATTTTGAAATAATCAATGTTAAATCACAGCGATAAATACTGGCAATTTCACGTTTCGCCAAATCACTTGTCAAGTGTTTTAAATCAACTTTTTCAATATTTTTATAAGCAACTTGCCGGGCGTTTCGCAAAAAATGTAAATCCTCCGTATCCAGTATTCTGAAGGCTTCCGGACAGTTTTCGGCAATTCGCCAGCCAAATTGCTCCTCTGTCAAAAATCGATCAAATAAAACAAGGTCGGGATTAATTCTTTTTACTAATGAATCAAAACTAGAATCATTAAGCAAAATATCAAATATTTTGACACCTAATTTCTCTAAGTCAAAAGAGTCTTTTGTTTTTGAAGCGGTACAAATAAAAGTAATTTTAAAGCCATTTTCTCGAAACAAAGCAATTAATTGAAGCATTCGGCTTCCGGCTGCAGTTGAATTAGGCTCAGGCCAAATAAATCCAATAATTAAAAGGTTCTTCATATCAATCAAAAATAACACTTTATTGATTTATTTACCTAAAAAAGGACATAAAAAAAACCTGAAGTTTAATCTTCAGGTTTTTAAATTTTAAAAATGAATGATTATGAAATCCAGCCTTCCTTGGCGGCTTTTCGAGAAAGAAAAACTAATAAAATAGCAATAATTAGCACCAGTATTGGCCATATCATTTTTACGCCGGACAATTCAACAAAAGTCTGAATAAAAATATTGTAAGTAAATTGGGCAATTACTGCAATCAATGAGATAATAAAAAGAATTGTTGCCCAATTTTTCCGCATCAAAAGTCCAACGCTTCCCAATACGCCGGCAAAAACTGCAGTGGCAAAAACGGCGGTAACCCAAGCAGGTACATTATTATGATAATCTTGTTCTCCTTGTGGAAGCAGTTTTAAAACTTCTACGGTCATATAAGTTTGTCCCAAATAAGCGGCAACACCTATAATATTCCATAGTAATGCCAAAACGCTAATAATCCAAAAAGCGCTTGTTGGTTTGATGGTTTTGTCTTTCATAATTAAACGGATTAGTTAGTAATGATCATTAATAAAAATTATTAAATTAAAATTAAGTAATTAATTGAATATAAGCAAATTATTAAAATTAGATGCTTTAGTATCTATTTACAAGAAAAAAGATGATAAAGTATATTTTAATTTGGGCTTAATTTTTTCAGATCTTAAAAAATTAGAAAAGTAATTGTCTTATATTGGTACTATTCTGTAATTAAATGTTGCTTATTAATATTTAATTTCTTAAAATTGTATCATAAATCCAATTATTAAATTAATTAAGCCTGTATAATAGGTTGAAACTCAAAATTAAATTAACAAAAAGTTTTGTTAAAATTAAAATGGAAAGGTTATATTTGCAAAAGTTTCAGTAAAAATTAAATAGCTATATTTAGTTCATTCGGGGATAAGTCATTTTGTAAATCAATATTAAAAATTGCTATTATCCAGTTTTTATAATCATTTTAGATGACAACCTTAGCTGTTTGGGGGAAAACAGATCATATAATAAAAATTTAACATCATTAATTAATGGCCGGATCACAGGAAACCTTTGGTAAAAAAGAAAGAGAAAAAAAGCGTCTAAAAAAGAAGCAAGATAAACTTATTAAAAAAGAAGAGCGTAAAGCTGGTGGGCAAGAAAGCGAGTTTATTTATGTTGATGAGTTTGGACAACTTACTGATACACCAATGGATCCATCAAGAAAAATAAAAGTGGATGCCTCAACTATTGAAATTGGTATACCTAAAAAAGAAGATAGAGGAGAAGAAGAAGTTGCCGTAAAACAAGGTAAAGTTTCGTTTTTTGATTCATCTAAAGGATTTGGTTTTATTATTGAAACCCAATCACAAGAAAAATATTTTGTTCACGTAAGCGGATTGTTGGAAGAAATTAAAGAAAACGACAAAGTGAGTTTTGAACTGGAACGCGGATTGAAAGGAATGAATGCCGTAAGAGTTAAGAAAGTATAAGTTGAAATAAATATAAATTTTTAAAAGCCGCTTTTTAAGTGGCTTTTTTTTTATGACTTTTTTTAAATTTCATATTTTTTTTCTTTTATCACAGTCTTTTTTTATAGGATAAAAACTTATTTTTTGGTTAAATAATAAATAGTTAAAGCCTTATAAATAAGCGTATATTTGCACCTTTCAAAAAATAAATTATGGCCACATTTTCAGCATTAGGAATTCGTAAAGAATATATAGAAGCTTTAAAAGAATTGGGAATTAAAACTCCTACAGAAATTCAGGAGAAAACGATACCAGTTTTGTTGAGTTCTAAAACCGATTTTATTGGTCTGGCGCAAACAGGAACCGGTAAAACTGCTGCATTCGGATTGCCTATTTTGCACAATATCAACAGCGCTTTGCCTTATACCCAAGCTTTAATTTTAGCACCGACACGTGAATTGGTGCAGCAAATAAAAAAACAGCTGTTTAAATTTACCAAATATACCGACGATAAAATATTTGTTGAAGGTGTTTACGGCGGTGAAAAAATTGATATTCAGATGAAATCGCTGAAAAGAACTACGCATATTATTGTGGCGACTCCAGGCAGATTGCTGGATTTAATTGAAAGGGGAGAAGTTGATTTAAAGAAAATATCGACCTTGGTGTTGGATGAAGCTGATGAAATGTTGAGCATGGGTTTTAAACAGGATTTAAACAGAATTTTAAAATTTACGAGCGGTTCAAGAAATACGTGGTTATTTTCGGCAACAATGCCTGAAGAAATTCTAAAAATCATTAAAACTTATATGGCAGCTAATACGCCTAAAGTTGCTGTAAACAAAAAGGATTTGGTGAATGTGAACATTACGCACCAGTACATTAAAACGGAAGTAAAAGACAAGGTGAACTTGTTGATTAAAATACTGGAAAGAAGGACCACAGACCGCGGAATTATTTTTTGCAGAACCAAAGCCGGCGTTCAAAACCTAACAGCGCAATTAAAAGAAGAAGGATTTTCGGTGGAAGCCTTAGAAGGCGATATGCAACAAAAAGAACGTGATAAAGTGATGCGCGCGTTTAAAAATGGAAGTTTAC
>JAWOHJ010000219.1:0-2577 GCA_046485225.1 Lutibacter sp.
CATAAATGCTTCCTGCGGAATTTCAACGTTTCGTACTTGTCTCATTCGTTTTTTACCTTTCTTTTGTTTTTCCACCAGTTCTCGTTTACGCGAAATATCACCGCCGTAACATTTTGCGGTCACATCTTTCCTCAGTGCTTTTACCGTTTCACGCGAAATAATTTTAGCGCCAATTGCCGCCTGAATCGGAATGTCAAATTGTTGGCGCGGAATTAACTGTCGCAGTTTTTCACACATTTTTTTGCCGATATGATAGGCGCTGTCGGTATGAATTAAGGAAGAAAGCGCATCCACAACTGTACCGTTCAATAAAATATCAAGTCGAACCAATCTTGAAGTCCGCATTCCGATAGGGTGATAATCAAAAGAGGCATATCCTTTAGAAACCGTTTTTAACCGGTCGTAAAAATCGAAAACTATTTCGGCCAAAGGCATTTCAAAAGTCAACTCAACACGCTCTGGCGTTAAATAAGTCTGATTGGTAATTTGTCCGCGTTTTTCAATGCACAAACTCATCACCTGTCCAATAAAATCAGATTTGGTAATAATGCTGGCTTTTATATAAGGTTCTTCAACCCTGTTTAATTTTGAAGGTTCTGGCAAATCGGTCGGATTGTTCACTAAAATAGGAACCTCCGGATGTTTATTGCTAAAAGCGTGGTACGATACGTTTGGTACGGTGGTAATTACCGTCATATCAAACTCGCGCTCCAATCTTTCCTGAATAATTTCCAAGTGCAGCATTCCCAGGAAACCGCAACGAAAACCAAATCCCAGTGCTGCAGAACTCTCAGGCACAAACACCAAAGAAGCATCATTTAACTGCAATTTCTCCATAGAAGATCTCAACTCTTCATATTCATCGGTATCAACAGGATAAATTCCTGCAAATACCATGGGTTTTACATCTTCAAAACCGTCAATTCGGCTATCGGTCGGATTTAAAGCATCGGTAATGGTATCACCAACTTTTATTTCAACAGCGGTTTTAACGCCGGTAATTAAATACCCAACATCACCGGCTTTTACGCTTTGTTTTGCAACTTGGGTTAATTTTAAAGTTCCAACTTCATCAGCATTGTATTCGTTGTTGGTAGCCATAAATTTTATGCGCTGCCCTTTTTTAATTTCTCCGTTAAAAACCCTGAAATAAGTTTCCACGCCTCGGTATGAGTTGTAAACCGAGTCGAAAATTAATGCCTGTAACGGGGCGTTTACATCGCCTTTTGGGGCAGGAATTTTTTCAATAATCGCTTTTAAAATATCTTCAACCCCAAATCCTGTTTTTCCGCTTGCGTGAATCACATCTTCATAGTCACAACCCAGTAAATCAACAATATCATCGGTCACTTCTTCCGGACTCGCGCTTGGCAAATCCACTTTATTTAAAATCGGAATGATTTCTAAATCGTGCTCCAAGGCCAAATATAAATTGGAAATGGTTTGTGCCTGAATACTTTGTGCGGCATCAACAATTAATAAAGCGCCTTCACAGGCGGCAATAGACCGGGAAACTTCATAAGAAAAATCTACGTGGCCAGGAGTGTCAATTAAATTTAAAATATAATTTTCGCCTTCATACATATATTCCATCTGAATGGCTTTGCTTTTTATGGTAATGCCGCGTTCCCGCTCCAAATCCATACTGTCTAATAGCTGAGCCTGTTCTTCACGCGCAGTTGTGGTTCCGGTAAAACTTAATAACCTGTCGGCCAGCGTGCTTTTTCCGTGATCAATATGTGCAATAATGCAAAAATTTCTGATGTTTTTCATGCGTCGTTTTCCTTTCTCGTTATTTAGCGCAAATATAACGAAATAAGGGTTTGAAAATACGACAAATTTAAATGTTTGCGTTGCAACTAAGCCGGCAATAAATAAACTTTAATTATTTGGGCCTGCCCGCCAATTCGGAGGGCGTTCCCCTTAGGGTCAGGGTATCGCTACTCGCATCCCGTAAAAACGGGAGTGCTCAAACAATGAGTTTATCCTGAGCGCAGCCGAAGGGTTCTATCCTTAACGCAAATCCAACCAACAATTAAAAAACTACCTTTAGCTAATCCACCCAGTCGGCAATAAATAAATTGGTATCGCGCGTTCCGTAATTATTTCTGTTCGATGAAAAAACAATTTTTTTTCCGTCGGGCGAAAACATAGGAAAAGCATCAAAAACAGTGTCCCATGTAATTTGTTCCAAACCGGTTCCGTCAACATTGATCATAAATAAATTAAAGCTCGACTTCGTTTTATGGTTGGAAGAAAAGATCACTTTTTTTCCTGATGGGTGAAAAAACGGCGCCCAGTTGGCATTTCCCAGATTGGTGATTTTTGTTAAATCGCTGCCGTCAACATTGCAGGTGTATAATTCCATATTTGTCGGCTGCACCAGTCCAACAGCCAATAAATCTTTGTATTCTTTGATTTCTTCATCGGTTTTCGGACGAGAGGAACGGAATATTAATTTGGTGCCGTCGGGCGAAAAGAACGCGCCGCCGTCGTAACCCAATTCAAATGTGACTTGCTTTACATCAGATCCGTCAATATTCATGGTAAACAATTCCAAATCACCTGTTCTTGTTG
>JAWOHJ010000333.1:0-3692 GCA_046485225.1 Lutibacter sp.
TTTGATCTGTATGTTTCTTGCCGCCGGAATTATTATGGTTGCACGATTGCCTGTCGTGTCTATCAAACCACTCCGAATTATTTTCATTTTTTTTGGAACCATGATTCTTTATGGAATAATGGAAAGCTTATTTAATTTGACAGACACCATTATTGTTATGCTCGGCCGCAGGCCCGATTTAACCACTCGCGTTCCCATGTGGGATGACCTTTTGGGCATGGTAAAAAATCCCATCATAGGGTTTGGTTACGAGAGTTTCTGGCTTGGTGCTCGACGGGATTATATTATTGAGGAATGGGGTATTGCGAGCCAGGCACACAACGGTTATCTTGAGATGTATTTAAATATGGGCCTTATTGGTGTTTTATTTTTGATGACTTGGTTGATTTCCGGCTTGAAAAAAATAATGCGATACCTTGCAATTGACTACCCCAATGGGGTTCTGAGATTTTGTCTAGTCGTCATCATTGCCATTTATAACTGGGCCGAGGCAACATTTTTTGGAACTACAAACATGTGGCTATTGTTCTTTTTAGCAATTATGGATCCCCTAAACAATACTAAACCAAATACTCAAACTCCATCAGAACATGACATCAAAACTATATCATGAGGTATAGCTTTTAATTTATACGGGAGGCTGGAAAGTGCTGAGAAAGAAATTAATTATTTTTACAGTACTATATATACTGCTGGGTCCGGGTGATATAGCCTTTTCCCAGGATACGAATCTTATTTTTATTGATTACAGCATGGATGACTCTGTATGGGCGGAGGATATCAAATTGGCATGCGATTTATTAGGTATTAATCTTAGTACTCATTTTATTAAGTCAAAGCAATCCATGATGGAAATTGATTTTGACGGGGCGGAAGCCGTCATTTTGACTGAAAGGGTCTTAAAGCATATCGACAAAAACATGATTAAAAAAAAATCCCTTGAAGATGGGACCCCCAATGTCCTTATTTTGGATGTAAATCCCAAAACAGTTCCCGAGGAGTTAAAAAAATGGTCCGAAGAAGTTGTTGAGGGTGTCAACATAACCAATTTATCTGACAGTACGGCATACCTGAGAATTCTAAATAATGACCGGGTCGCACATGAACTTGGGGGATTGGAGTACCCATTAGATCAGGTGTATTCCGAAAGTATTTACAGTTTTGAAATGAAAAAATTCCCTGGAGCTGAAAAACTTGTTGATGTGGTTGAAACAAAAGGAATGAAGAGCTATCCGGTTTTTGTCAGGACAGAATCAAGTGAACGAACCGTGTTTTTTCTGTCCACATGGAACAATATGTTCGATAAAAAAAACGTCCTTCTAAAAATTGCACCAATTTTAATGTTCATTAAGTACTCATTTGATGATCGTTGCTGGCACGGTAATAATGATTTTGCAAATCTGACTATCGACGATCCATGGCTCAGAGAACCCTATGGTTATATCAATTTTGAAGGTCTTTGCAGGGAGGCGGAAAAAACTAAATTTCATACCACTATAGGATTTATTCCCTTTAATCATAAGAAAAGTCAGAATGATGCAATAAAGGTATTTGGTAAATGTCAGGACTACTTATCTATAGCCGTCCACGGCAACAACCATGATTTTTACGAATTCCGCGCCGGTAAAACAGATAGACCCGGTCTTAAAAAAAGCAATGATATTTTGGATGATGAGAAGAGCGTTTTTCAGGCCATTGATCGTATGGAAAATTTCAGTCATTTAACCGGGCTATCGTACGACCCAGTGATGATTTTTCCCAGAGGCGCATTCACAAAAGAGAGTTTGGGATTATTAAAAAAATATAATTTCCTTATGACCGTCAATAGTACCCTGCCGTTAAATTCCGAAGGAATAATTGATGACGTGGACAAAATTAGAGGAATTACCATGCAGTTTGGGAATTTTCCAATGCTGATCAGACAAGGTGTCCCATCCCTGATAGATGATAAGTCATTGCAAGATAGAGAAGAAATCTTGATACGCATGCGATTATTCTTAGATCTGCCTGTGCTGCTTTATACCCATCACAATTTTTTTAAAAATGGGACGGAAAGTTTCAATTCAATTGCAGAAATAGTTAATGGATTACAACCTCACTTAAAATGGAGGGGACTGGGTGATATTGCGAAAAATTTATATTTTCAAAAAAGGCTCAATGATAGCGAGGTATCGATCATTTCTTTTTCAAAAGATATTATAATTGAAAATAAATATGACGTTCCCATTAAGTTTATAGTCAATAAGCAAGAAGACTTTTTAATTCCTATTAAAAATGTTCTGGTGGATGATAAGGAGCATAATTTTTTTTCGGAAAATCATCATATAAGAATCGAATTTTTTATTGACCCCGGCGATCATAAAAGTGTCAGTATATCCTATGAAAATAACAATGAAATTGAGAGTGATTTATCTTTTAATAGAAATATGCAAGCATTTTTAATTAGAACTTTGTCGGATTATCGTGACATATATTTGGCCAAACTTCCATTCGGTGATAAAATTATTAACAGGATTTATGTCATAGGTGGTCTTAAAACTATCGCAATAGGTTTAATGGGGTTTTTAGTAACAACTTTGATTGTATTTGCATTATACAGAAAAAAAGTTTCAAACAAAACATGAATGAAACTTTCCCGGATCGAAGTAAACTGAGGCTTAAAACTAAGGCCGTCAAAAGCGCAGGGATCAACATTGCCGCCCAATTTATTGCCTTTATAGCCCATACAGTCGGGGTGATCGTGCTGGCAAGACTGTTAACACCCAAAGATTTCGGTTTGGTGGCAATGGTTACGGCATTCAGTCTTTGGGTTATGAATTTTGGTGTTAACGGCTTTACGGAATTTATTATCCAGAAAGAACAAATTAGTAAAAAAGAGGTCAATGCCATATTCTGGTCCCATGTTTTACTTTCCTTATTGCTGGCATTCGGCTTTTCAGGATTTGGTTTTTTTTTGGTTGATTTCTACTTAGAGCCGGCCTTGTGGGGCATAGCAGTTGCCATATCAACCAGCTTTATTTTTTATGCCCTATTTACAAGTCATTTTGCGCTTCTTAAGCGAGAGATGAAATTTGGGGCAATTGCGATTGTTCAATTGATTGCAATGATTTTAAGTATTATTTTCTCAATCACGGCTGCCTTTGGAGGAATGGGGTATTGGGCGGTTGTGATACGTCAACTAACGGTTCCTGTTGTGACAGCATTAGCAGCCTGGATTCTATGCCCGTGGCGGCCGGGGCGCCCTGCAAATTTTTCAACGGCTATTCCCGGACTCAAATATGCTGTCAAGGTCTACTCCAATTTTTCCATTGGTTATCTAACCAGAAGCATCGACAAAGTGCTCCTGGGTAAATTCCATGGCTCCGAACTCCTTGGCAACTATGATCGTGCATACCATTTATCATCTATGCCCGCCGGTCAACTTCTTACTCCTTTGCATAGCGTTGCACTGGCGACATTAAGCCGTTTACAGGATGATAAGGAACGGTTTTTGGCTTATTACACTAAAGCTGTGTCAATGGTGGCTTTTCTGGGTAACATCGCGGCAGTTTGCTTGACTTTATCAGCAAAGGATCTGATACCACTGCTTTTAGGTCCGGAATGGGTGGATGCCGGTGCGGTTGTTATGGCATTCGGACCTGGAATTGCCGCCATGCTGGTCTATGGAACTCATTCCTGGCTTCACCTTTCCC
>JAWOHJ010000114.1:0-4695 GCA_046485225.1 Lutibacter sp.
TTTAAGGATTACTACAAAAAAATAGATCTGGAAACTTTTGAAATCGACAGCGTAAAAATGGTTGTTGACCCTCAATATGAATTCGTGGGCGCTAAACCTGTGTTGTTGAATTCAAACTATTATTTTGTAAATACTCAAGGCGGAATGGTTTACAAAATGCAGAATGATACGATTAAGCGAATAGACAATTCCTTTAACCACAAAATGCAAATCAATTCCAACATCTTTGTTTATGATGATAAAATTTTAAGGTATGGCGGTTATGGTTTTTGGAGCGCACGAAATTTCTTTACCTATTTTGATACCGATTTGTTGGAATGGGAATCCATAAGTCCGGTGAATTCTAAAGAAGTACCCAAAGGTACTTTTGACGGAATGTATATTTTGGACAAAGACGGCGCCTATTTTTTTAACGGGAAAAGCATAGACGATTTTAACAAAACAGAAATGTATTTTAACAATGAAGTTTGGAAATACAATTTTAAATTGAACGAATGGCGTTATTTGGGAACAAGTGAATTCATCGATTTAACCCATTTTCCCCATCCAATACGTTATAAAAAGACGTTATTGGTGCTTTATACCAATGGAATATCAACCATAGATTTAGGCAATAACAAACACACAAAATTTAAACACGGTAAATATTCCAACAATGTGATAGCGTCATTAAATCATTATTTTTTGAATGACCGCTTTTATTTTTTCACTTTCAGATCAAATAGTGCTAATAATAATGTCTATTTAAGAAGTGCCAGTGAAAATGAATTTATTGGTGAATTCATTTCTGATAAACCTTTTTACAGCAATTATAATGTTTTAAAGGGATCATTTTCATTGGTTGCCGGCTTATTATTTTTGACGTTGTTGGCAAATTTTGGTTTTCAGCAATTCAAAAAAAGGAAGAAAATTGTTTTGTTGGACAATGGCCTGCGGTATCAAAATAAATTTATTGAGTTCGACCAAAAAGCGATGGAGATTTTAAAATTGTTGGTTTTCGGTAAAGCCGTAAGCTCCAATAAAATTTTAAGCGTTGTGGAAGAGAAGCAATACAGCGCGGCCCATAATGAGCGAATAAAAGTGCAGAAACTTGAAGAAATTAATCTAAAAATTAAAACGCTGCTCAGTTTTAACGGTGATATTATTGAGTCTAAAAAATCTGAAACTGACAAAAGAATCCGACAGTATTTCGTCAACAAGAATTTATTTTTTCAGTCTAAAAAAGACAAATAAAATAAAATTGTCATTGTCTAAATTACGCAATGACGTTTTTTGCAATTATTTTAGCAAATTTGCACATCGATATTTTGTAAATGACCAAACACACGCTTCCCGATTTAAACGATACCGCGCAAGAGCAATTGTTGCTGAAAGCTAAGATTAGCCTTTTGCACCAAGAACTTAATGACATTGAACAAAAAACGAATGCTTTTGAAGCCATTTTGCGTTCACATTTAACCAATGAACTTATTGAGGAACAAGAGTTGACTGTACTTTACAAAAAAGTGCAACTTGCAAAAAAAGAAAAGCGTTTTGCCCAAAAAAAGAAAGGGAAAAATTTCAAGGATTTGGAGGGCTTAAAAGTAATTGCCAAAAGGAACTTAAATGAAACTAGCGAAGGCGATCAAAAGGAAAAAAAGCGCTTGTACCGTGAAGCCATGCTTTTTGTGCATCCTGATAAATTTTCCATGAACCACGAAAAAATAGACCTTGCCACAGAAGTGACCACCAAATTGATAGCCATTTACCAAACCGGGAGCCTGGCCGAACTTCAAATTTTTCATACGCACATTTTTAGCGGAAATGCTATGATGCAACTCCCTGAATTTTCTGAAAAAAGTGTCAAAGAAGATGCTTATTTGCAAAACGTACTCCTGAAACTTGAAAAAGAACTGCAAGTTGCCAAAACCAAACTCACCTATAAAGTGCTGACGGAATATGAAAATCCGCTGACGTTTATAGATGAATTAAAAGAATATTATCAAGACCGAATTTTTAAACTTAAAAAGAGAACGCGAAAAGCAACTATGTTTGATTTGTAGTGTTTTAATTAAAAATACCCTGGTTAATAATCTTAAACATCATAAGCTGTAAAGCAGCAATTCCTCTTCATCATCGGGTATTTTTATGATATTGACATATTTAAGCCCCAATTTTTCTATGAGTTTTTGTGAGGCTATATTTTCTTTGGTGGTGATGGCGCTGATGCGTTTAATCTGAAACTCATTAATGCCAACTTCAAGCAGTTTTGCGGCACTTTCATACCCATAGCCCAAATTTTCGAAATCGGGCAACAATGCGAAACCAATATCAATGCCTTCCAAACCTTCCCGGTTATACAATCCGCAAGTGCCTATTTTACGGTTGTCAACTTTTCTGATCAGCGTATAATTTCCATAGCCAAGTTTTTCCAGTTGCGGTGTCATTCTTTCCTTGATATAGGTTTTGGCAGCTTCAACCGATTTCACGTTTCTGTCTCCAATATTTTTAAACCATTTTGGTGTATTCACCAATTCAAAAATGAATTCGGCATCAGCTGAGGTGGTAGGTTGTAAAATTAACCGGTCGGTTTCAAAGTGTTGGTATGTTTTCATGTTAACAGGGGGCTAATGGTTTCGAACTTGAATGGGTTATTAAATTTAATTCGAATATTGCGCACTTTCTATTCCAAATAAGTCGGTTGGTCTTTGCGCAAAAGTATCATTGAATAAAAATACGGTTAAGAAAATGTAGGCGATAAAGGCAAAAATAATCAAAATTTGAACGATGGATGTTTTCTGAATTGCCTGTCTCGATTTCACATCACATACTTCACCCGGGCAATATTGGGCTTTTTCTTTGTAAAAAACATTATAAAATTTGCATCCCAAACAAATGCCAAACGCCGATTCAAAAAATAAGAAGAGCAGACAAATTAAACAGATAAGTCCTGTAATTGGGCTATAAGTATTTGCAACCACCAAAAGAACGAACATGGTTGTGGCCAGCATTACGCCAATAATCCAGGCAAACTTTTTTTGGGCGGCACCCACATATTCAGGAACTTGATTTCTCACAATTAAACGTCCCATGATTAAAGTTGGCGCAAATTTAGGATTCACAAATACCCTTATTAAAATATCGGCAAGGAAAATGGTAACGGCATATTTTAGCATTAAAAAATCGCCCTTTAGAATTACGACCATAATCGCAATCAACATCAGCAAAAAGAGGAGTCCGGCTGCAGCTCTTATTTCACGCTCGTTTAATACTGGAATATCATATCCTTCAACTTCTTCCCCAAATTTTATGACTTTATTCATTGTTTGATTTTTTTTATCTAATAGGACGTTTGAAAAAAACTTTTGTTACAAGTTAAAATTAGTCAAAATTTGATATAAAATTGGATCACTCTAAATTACTGATATTGAATATAAATGGGTTTGGGCGTAAATTTCACTAATTCTTCGGGCGTATACATTTTCCAACCATTTTTATTGTCGTTTTTATAAAACAATTTAAAGCCGGTAAATTGCACAGGTTCTTTATAAATATAGCGCAGGTAGGTGGATCTTTTTAAAATCTTGGAGCCGAATCCGTCCATATCCATCACAACCTGAACTTCAGGAACTATTTTTATGTTTTTATAATTGGTCACCATTCCCTGCGTAAATCGGTGTACGACCAGCACTTTTGGCGGCAGGTTATTTTCCCGCACCAAGTTTGCCAAAATATCAATCGCGTCATTGATGTCTGATGCATCGAAAGATCCTATTTTGGTGCCGGGCACATGGCCATTTTTCAATGAAAATTCAGGGTCAATTCCCAAATGAACGTTGGGCATTTTGAGATAGGTTTCCAGCGCGGTAACTTCGTCCTTTAAAGTGCTGTGTCCAACCTGAATATCCAAAAACACCAAAGCATCAATCGGTTTTGCCCAATTTAGTATGGTGTCTATTTGTTTAAACGGCATACGCAATCGGTGCATTTTTGCTTTCCCGGGCAGTTTTTGTGCGGTGACGGCGATGTAGTGTAAGGCAGGAATTGTTTTTATCGTTGGGTCGGCAGCTTGCCAATTGGCAACTTCATCTTGCAGTTTTTTAAGCATTTCCTCTTTAGGCAATTCGCCCAAAATCCCCATTCTTTTGGAATACAAATTTCCGTAAAAAGCAATGATTCTGTTATACGGCAATATTGCGCCGGGCAATGGATAAGGTGTTTTTACAGGCCAAAATCCGGTGGTGTCGTTGTTTGACAAGGCCAACATTTTATTGTTGTAATCGACCGTATCGATGGTGGAAATTTTCTTTTCATCCACAGTGATGGTTTTTACGGTATCTTTTTCGACGTTTTCTAAAGTTGGCTCCTGCTGGGCTTTGCCTTTATTACAGCTGACGGCAAAAATCATTATAAAAACGAGAAGTATTAATGAGGGGAAGGAGAGGAGGGATTTTGTCATGTTATTTTATTGAATCTTTGTTGGTTTGTGCCAGGGGCAATTTAAGCAATAATTTAATATGGTTTTAGGTATAGTTTTTTAATCTTGCCAACTTTTTAATACTCCATTTTCAAAATATAAATATCGATTATTGTATACCCATTGTTCATGAATACCCCAATTTCCAACTGTACTATTGTTATCTTTTGGGTTTCCAATACTAAATCTTGCCATTTCGGTTGTCATTCCAATCCAAACTTGATGACTTAAAATTTTAG
>JAWOHJ010000139.1:0-14299 GCA_046485225.1 Lutibacter sp.
CAAATTTTTGAACCGGTAACCCACGCTTTTTTTTGGAGCATGATTTTTAATGTCTTTATTTATTCATTGGTTTCAGTGAGTAAATTGGGAAGTTACAGAGAACGAAATTTTGCCGAAATGTTTGTTGACAGCACCAAATATGCAGCTTTGCAAGAAGGTGCTTATGTATGGAAAGGTGAAGCATACGTGCGTGACATTAAAAATGTTTTAACACGATTTTTGGGTGAAAGCAGGACAGAGAGAGCCTTGAATTTGTTTTATATGAAATATGATATTGATAAAAAAACACAAGTTGCAGATGCCCGATTAGTGAATTTTTCTGAAAAATTGTTAACAGGGAGCATCGGAAGTGCATCGGCAAGAATTTTAATTGCATCTGTAGTAAAAGAAGAAGAAATAAGTTTAACAGAAGTGCTGAATATTCTGGATGAAACCCAAAAAGCAAAAGAATCCAACAAAGAATTAAAAGAACGCGACAAGCAAAAAGATGAGTTTTTAGATACGGTGGCGCATGAACTAAAAACACCAATCACTTCAATAAGAGCACTTTCAGAAATATTATTGGCGGATGATGAAATTGATAATGACACAAAAAAGAAATTTTTAACAAGTATTGTAAGTGAAAGTGAGAGAGTAAGCAGGTTGATTAATAATATTTTAGACTTGGAGAAATTGGCGACAGGAAAAGAAAAATTGGATTTAAATGAGCATTCCATCAAAAATACCATCTTAAAATCAATTGATCCTTTTAGGCAATTGGCCGATAACAAAGGAATTAAAATGGATTTGGATGAAATTGCTGATGCAAAGGTTGTTTATGATGAAGACAGGATTCAGCAGGTAATCGTTAATTTAATGTCGAATGCCTTTAAATTTTCAAATGAAAAAAATGGAGAAGTTAAAATTTCAACATACGTAAATCATAATAAAGTTGTAATAACTGTTGAAGACAATGGCAAAGGAATAGAAACCGACGAATTATTTTCCATTTTCAACAAATTTTATCAATCCAAAAATCAAACCTTATTAAAACCAATTGGAAGCGGTTTGGGTTTGGCAATCAGTAAACAAATTATTGAAAGTCACAATGGTAAAATTTGGGCAGAAAATAATGATTCACAAGGGGCGCGATTAACTTTTACCTTACCCCTAAACAGAAATTAAGATGAACCGAGATAACAAATTTTGATACACGAAGGAATGTTTAATTTAGAACAGCAGCTGTTGCCGCAAAAAAATAAAATTTAAGCAGATGAAAAAGATACTCATAGTTGATGATGAACCCAATATAGTAATGTCGCTGGAATACATTTTTAAAAAAGAAAATTTTCAAGTATACATTGCCCGTGACGGTGAAGAAGCGATTGAAATAGTTGAAAACACCATACCAGATATTATTTTATTGGACATCATGATGCCGAACGTGGATGGCTATCAGGTGCTTAATTATTTAAAAAACAGCGAAGCGCTGAAAAAGATTAAAGTGATATTTCTTTCGGCAAAAAATAAAGCGTCAGATATAGAATTAGGGTTGCAATTGGGTGCCGACAAATACATATCAAAACCTTTTGCCGTGAAAAATTTGGTAAAAGAAGTGAAAGAACTTTTAAATAAAAAATAAAAAAATGAATTATAGATTGGGAAATAGAACTTCAGATATTGTGATTACCATTTATGTCATCGTTACCATATTTGGCAGAATATATATCGAATCATTATTTCAAATTGGTGCATTTAGCTCAATAATAATGGGACTTTTTACCTTATTTGTGCTTTGGGCATTGATTAAAATAAAATTTTTGAACCCAGCTTGGTTTGGGTTTTTTAACAAGAAAAACAATTAATTATGAGCTATCAAAAACATTACGACAACAGTATTGAAAACCCGGAAGCGTTTTGGGGAGAACAAGCCAACAACATAAAGTGGTTTAAAAAACCAACGATTATATTATCCAAAGATGAAAATGGATTTGATCGTTGGTATGAAGACGGAAAATTAAATATTTGTTATTTGGCTGTTGACAAGCACGTAGATGCCGGTTACGGAGAACAAACTGCCATCGTCTATGATTCTCCCGTTACGCAGCAGCGCGTTTTATATTCTTATAACGAGGTTAAAAGACAGGTTTCTCGTTTGGCGGGCGGACTTCGTGATTTGGGTGTAAAAAAAGGCGATACCGTTATTATTTATATGCCAATGATTCCGCATGCGGCTTTCAGTATGCTGGCTTGCGCGCGAATTGGTGCCATTCATTCCGTTGTTTTTGGCGGATTTGCACCGCATGAGTTGGCGATCAGAATAGACGATTGTAAACCAAAAGTGATTATTACAGCCACTTCGGGAATGGAAGTTGACCGATTGATTGCCTACAAGCCTTTGGTGGATGAAGCGGTGCAAAAAGCCACTCATAAAGTTGAAAAAGTCATTGTTTACCAACGTAATTTGGGTGCGGTAAATCCTAAAACTGAACGCTATGTAAGTTATAAAAAGTTGGTAAAAGCATCTGAACCGGTTGATTGTGTTGAGATGGATTCCAATGATCCACTTTATATTTTGTATACTTCAGGAACCACAGGAAAACCAAAAGGTATTTTGCGTGATACTGGCGGCTATGCCACAGCGTTAAAATATTCCATGAAATATATTTATGGTGTTGAAGAAGGCGACACTTTCTGGGCAGCATCAGATGTAGGTTGGGTTGTTGGTCACAGTTACATTGTTTATGCACCGCTTATCAACAGAAACACTACCATTGTTTTTGAAGGTAAACCGGTAAAAACACCAGATGCAAGTACTTTTTGGAGAATCATCAGCGAAAATAACGTTAAGGTGATGTTTACTGCGCCAACGGCAATTAGGGCGATTAAAAAAGAAGATCCAGATGGCGAATTGTTAAAGATGTATGATTTAAGCTGCTTGAAATACCAATTTTTAGCCGGTGAACGTTGTGATGCCGCAACCTTGCATTGGTTGGAAAACCAGTTGAAAATTCCTGTAATTGACCATTGGTGGCAAACAGAATCTGGTTGGCCGATGGTATCCAATATGATGGGATTGGAAGCTTTGCCGGTAAAACCCGGTTCAGCCACAAAACCAGTTGGTGGTTATGACCTTCAAATTTTAAATAATGAAGGTGAGCAAGTTGGCCCGAATGAAGAAGGATTGGTGGCCATTAAATTGCCATTACCTCCAGGAAATATGCTTAATATTTGGGGAAATACAGAGCGATTTATTGAGGGTTATTTAAAACGATTTGATGGATATTATTTTTCCGGTGATGGCGGTTATGTTGATGATGATGGCTATGTTTTCATTACCGGCAGGGTAGATGATGTGATCAATGTTGCAGGTCACAGATTGTCAACTGCGGAAATGGAAGAAATTGTTTCTTCTGATAAATCGGTTGCCGAATGTGCGGTTTTTGGTATTGAAGATGCTTTAAAAGGACAAGTTCCTTTGGCATTGGTGGTGATAAAATCGGGTGATTATGTTTCTAGTTTTGAGTTGGAACACAATATCGTTCAGGAGGTTAGAAATGTAATTGGGCCAGTTGCTTCATTAAAAAGAGTATTGGTGGTTAAGCGTTTGCCAAAAACGCGTTCAGGAAAAATTCTTCGTAAATTATTGCGAAATATGGCCGATGGTGTTGAATATACCATTCCTTCAACCATTGATGATCCTGAAATTATCGAAGAAATCATCCACGAGTTCAAGCTTTTCAAAATTGGAATTTATGCATATGCAACCGAAGAAGAAAAACAAACACTTGCTGATTTACGTATAGATTCATTTATAAAATACTATAAATCTTACCAGCACAGCGTAAATGACCCTGAAGGATATTGGGCTCAAATTGCGGACACTTTTACCTGGCGCAAGAAATGGGATAAAGTTGTGGAATACAATTGGGACACGCCAAAATTTGAGTGGTTTAAAGGCGCTAAATTAAATATTACCGAAAACTGTTTAGACCGTCACCTAGAAAAAAGAGGTGATGATGTTGCCATTATTTGGGAGGCGAACGATCCAGATGAAGCAAACAGAATATTAACCTATAACGAATTGCATGCTGAAGTCTGCAAATTTGCCAATGTGCTTAAAAACAATGGCGTGGTTAAGGGTGATAAGGTTTGTATTTATATGCCAATGGTACCGGAATTGGCCATTTCTGTGTTGGCTTGCGCACGGATTGGCGCTGTACATTCTGTTGTATTCGCCGGATTCTCATCAGTGGCACTTTCCACAAGAATTAACGATGCGGAATGTAAATTAATATTAACATCTGACGGTGTTTTTAGAGGCAATAAGGCTGTTGATTTTAAAGTTATTGTTGATGAAGCACTGGAAACTTGTCCAACCATTGAAAAATCTATTGTATTAAATAGGGTAAATGGTAAAGTGACAATGAAAGAAGGCCGCGATTTATGGTGGCATGAAGAATTGGAAAAAGTAGATGCCATTTGTGCTGCTGAAGTTATGGATGCGGAAGATATGCTGTTTATTTTATATACTTCCGGTTCAACAGGAAAACCAAAAGGAATGGTGCATACCTGCGCTGGTTATATGGTGCAAACAGCCCACAGTTTTAAGAATGTATTTCAGTATGAACATGGCGATGTGTATTTCTGTACTGCTGATGTTGGCTGGATAACAGGTCACTCTTATATTGTTTACGGACCATTAGCGGTTGGAGCAACTACATTGATGTTTGAAGGAATTCCTTCATACCCGGATTACAGTCGTTTCTGGCAAATTGTTGAGAAGCATAAAGTGAACCAATTCTACACTGCCCCAACTGCCATCAGGGCATTGGCAGCACAAGGAAATGAAATGACTGAAAGGAACGATTTAAGTTCAATAAAAGTTTTGGGAACAGTTGGAGAACCAATCAATGAAGAAGCCTGGCACTGGTATGATGAAAAAATAGGCAAACAAAGATCTCCAATTGTTGATACTTGGTGGCAAACTGAAACTGGAAGTATTATGATTTCCCCATTGGCCGGTGTTACACCTGCAAAACCAACTTTTGCAACCAGACCAATGCCGGGCGTGCAACCTTGTTTGGTTGATGAGCTTGGAAATGAGTTGAATACAAATCCATCCGAAGGAAGATTGTGCATTAAATATCCTTGGCCATCTATGGCAAGAACCATTTATGGAGATCATAATCGCTATAAAGAAACTTATTTTACGGCATTTCCGGGAAAATATTTTACGGGCGATGGTTCATTTAGGGATTTGGAAGGAAATTACAGGATTACAGGAAGGGTAGATGATGTGGTGATTGTTTCCGGACACAATTTAGGTACAGCGCCAATTGAAAATATCATCAATGAGCATAATAATGTGGTTGAATCTGCCATTGTAGGATTCCCTCATAACATTAAAGGAAATGCACTGTATGCTTACGTAATTGTATATGAAATTCCTGAGAATCCAGATGCTTTACGAAAAGAAATCAACGATTTGATTGGCAGAACCATTGGACCTATCGCAAAATTGGATAAAATTCAGTTTGTGCCGGGATTGCCTAAAACGCGTTCAGGTAAAATTATGAGACGAATTTTGCGTAAAATAGCCGAAAATGAAACTTCAAATATGGGCGATATCACCACCTTGTTAAATCCGGAGGTTGTAGAAGCCATTATGGAAGGATCATTGGTTAAATAAATTTATCAAACTTTAAAATGAAAAACGCTCTCAATTTTTGGGAGCGTTTTTTTATAATAAACCTTCTTTGCCAGAAACTCTGAACAAATCGGAATAATGCAGGTTGCGTTCTTTCTTTAATTTTGAAATAATTTTTAGAAAAAGCAAGGCGGTAATAAAAGCATCTCCGGCTGCAGTATGTCGGTCGTGTTTAGGAATATTGAACTCTTCGGAAAGCACATCCAAATTAAAATGGCTGTCTTTTTTACCTTCCAGTTTTTTATATAAAATACCGGTATCAATCGATTTGTTTTTTAATTTAGGCAAATCCAGTCTTTTTAGTGCGGCATTGATCATTTCAATGTCAAAACCAGTATGGTGCGCCACCAAAACAGCGTTTCCTATATAACCAATAAATTGCTCCACAGCTTCAGCTTCGCTGATTTTGGTGAGTTTTCCTTCTTTTAAAATTCCGTGAATTTCAACTGTTTCGGCTTTAAATTCATTTTGTTTTATGTAGATTTCAAAACTGTCGGAAACATCAATAACATTGTTGAAAATACTGATTGCACCAACAGACAATATTCTGTCGTTATAAATATCTAAACCTGTAGTTTCAGTGTCAAAAATAACAAACCGTGTATTTTCAAAACTTTTTGGCTGTTTTTGTTTGAATTTTTTTGAATATTCCTTCCAAAAAACCAGATAATTTTTATATTTAAACCAGGAAAACATCACATCATTTGGGCTAAGTTATACCGAATGTTCAATAATTCCTGAACATCTTTAATGGGTTTAAAACATCCTTTTAAACTTAATTTTTCAGATTTGCTAAGTTTGTTGAGGTCAACATACCTTCCCGAATCATTATTTGTTAATCCTTGTTGCGTGCGAAATTGCAACAATATTTTGAAGGAATCAATACAAGATAAATATAAATCCTCATTTTTTGGTTCGGCCTTGGCCAATTTTTTAAATCTGGAAATGGTATTGTTTTTATCTTTAATATGATGAGACAAAATGAGCAGACGTGCTGCATCCACCAAAGGCATCAAAGCCCTGCTTTTTATATCGAATTGGTCTTTGTGCTCACCGTCGTTCTCCACTAGAAATTGCCTAAAAAAACCTATTGGTGGTGGATTTCTTAGTGCATTTCTTCCCAAGAAATTGAGAAATATTTCAAAGGATTCTATGGATTTAAAAATACTTTCAGACATGTCATTTACCAGCTTTTTATCCCCAAAAACCAAATCGAAGTCGAAAAATATGGTACACATCATTATTGCATCTTCTGTGGGCGTTTTAATCCAGGTATCAAACTGATTTTTCCATTCGGAAAGCGATAAACACCATTTTGGATTGCTTGCCATCATATCTGCCGGACAATATTCAAAACCAACAAAATTAAGTTTTTCGGTTACTTTTTTGGCAAGCTGCAAAAAGTACTGTTTTGTGGATTGGTATTTTTCTGACGGAACATCTTCAAAAACCAAGGCATTGTCTTGATCTGTCATCAGTAATTGCTCTTTTCGGCCTTGGCTTCCTAAAGCGAGCCATCCAAATTTTACCGGTGGCTGTTTGTCCATTTCTTCCAAAGAAAGTTCTATGGATTTAATGGTTATGGCTTCATTTATTTCAGAAATAATTTTTGAAATGAAGGTGATTGGGATATTTTGTTCAATATATCCTTGAAGTAAATTTGAGGTTTTCTCTCTAATATATTTTAAGTTGTTTACGTCTTTTGCACGATATACTTTTTTTATAAGCAAGGATGGGTTGTTGCCATGCATAACCACAATGTCATGCTCCGATAAAACACCAATTAATTCAGTTTTATTACTGCCGTCTTTGGTGATGCACAAATGGGTTATTTTGTTTTTTATCATCGCAATTTGCGCTTCGGCAACGGTAATTTTTTGCTTAAAAGTTTTAACAGGCGATGACATAATTGCAGTAACGCTTTCATCAATGGAAAACAATCCTGTGGCAATTTTTTGGCGCAAGTCTTTATCAGTTATAATGCCAATGGGATTTCTGTTTTCCAGAATTAAAATAGAACCAACACGTTTTTCGCTCATTATTTGCGCAGCTTCTTTTATGGTGGCGGTTTTTAGGGTGGTCACCGGATTCTTGCTAAATTCGGCACTTTGAATTTCAGTAAAACTGCTATTTGAAGTTTGCAGTATTTCAATATTTGCAAATAACTGTCCGTTTGTGCCTTTCGCATAAGGCGTTTTGATGTTTGATGAGAAACTTGCAATTAAAAACTTCTTTACTTTTTCATTGGTTTCTATAATCTCTTTCAGTATTTCTACGGAAACGGCATACAAAACCGACTCTTCATTGGCTTTAGCGCTCATCAAATACAAATCGTTTTGTATCAATGGCCGAAGCCCAAAAATATCGCCTTCATCACAAATATCAACCAAAATTTGCTCATTGTCCATATTCCTGTACAAACCAATGGCGCCATCTTTTACCACATAAAAATGTTCGTGCGGATTTTCCTCTTGTTTAAAAACAAAATTATCTTTTTCAACATAAGTAACTTTAACATTGGAGGCTATTTTAAAAAGCTGTTCCTTCTCTAATACATCAAAAGGAGGGAAGTTTTTAAGGAAATCGTAAATGCGTTCAGCAATCGTATTTTTCATAAAATAAATAACAATGTTAATCAATAAAGTTACAAAATTTTATGGTTTTATAAAAGTGTTTTTATTTGAGTAAGTGATAGTTGGTGTTTATCAAATCAAACAGATTTAGCGCGTTGTTTTTTTTGTATTTGGCGGTTTGCTTCAGGAATAAATAGGCTGTAATCAATGCATCACCCAAAGCAGTGTGCCGGTCGTGCATTTTAACGTTATAAATTTCGCACAATTCCTCCAAACTGAATATTTTTTTATAGGTATCTGTTTTAGCTATTTTTTTATGAATATAGTTGGTATCCAATTGTTTGGACTCCAAAGGACCAACGTTTAAACGATCTAAAGCCAGGTTGATCATAGTTACATCGAAAGCCGTATGATGCGCCACAATAACGGCATCATCCAAATAATCAATAAATTTAATGATGGCTTCTTCTTCACTCAATTTAACTTCATTGCCATCTTTTCTGATGCCGTGAATTTTTACGGTTTCTTTATTAAAAACATCTTGTTTTATATAGATTTCAAATGAATCGGAAACCAATATTTTATTATTTTTGATGGCTACTGCACCAATGCATAAAATTCTGTCATTTTCATAATCAAATCCTGTTGTTTCGGTATCAAGGGCCACAAATCTGATATCTTCAAAATTCGAATATTTCTGGCTGTTTTGCACCTTAGAAATGTGATCTTCCCAAAATTTCGGATACCGTTTTTTTTTGAAAAATTGGATCATATTTGCGGAATTTGAGAGGTTCTAAAACGTAATTTTATGGCTTCCTGCACATTTTTTATGGGTTTAAAACAACTTTTTAGTTTCAGCCTGTCGGCCTTGTTTAAGCTGTTGATATCCACAAATTTTCCATTATCGTTATTGGTTAAACCCTGTGACGTTCTGAATTGCAATAAAATTTTAAAAGCATTGGCACAAGATTCAAATAAATCACTGTTTTGGGGCTCCACCTCCATCAATTTTTCGTAACGGGCAATAGTGTTGTTCACCCTTATATTATGATGCAATGATAAAATTCTGGCGCTATCAACCAAAGGCCTGATTGCCCTGCTTTTGATGTCGAAACTATCTTTGTTTTCTCCATTATCTTCAACCAAAAATTGTTTAAAGAATCCCAAAGGAGGCGGATTGTCTAAGGTGACTTTGCCCAAAAAACTCAAAAATATCTGATTTTTATCAATGGTTTTAAATACGCTTTCAGCCATTTTGTTGTATAGTGATTCATCGCCATAAACCAGTTCGAAATCAAAAAAGATAATGCTTAACAATATTTTTTCAGGAATTGGATCGGTAATCCATTCCTCAAATTGCTGTTCCCATTCTTCCAAAGAAATACACCATTTCGGATTGCTGGCCATAATATTGGCTGGACAATAGTCGAAACCAACAATATTAAGTTTTTCGGTCACTTTTTCTGACAACTCCAAAAAGTATTTTTTTACGGCATTGTATTCGGCTGGCGCAACATTTTCAAATACCAAGGCATTGTCCTGATCGGTCATTAACAATTGCTCTTTTCGCCCTTGGCTTCCCAATGCCAGCCACGAAAATTTAACGGGAGGTTCCTTTCCGATTTCTAAAATCGACAACCTTATAGCTTTTTTTGTAATGGCGGTATTTATTTCAGAGATTACTTTTGTCACAAAATAAATAGGAATTTCCTGTTCAAGATATCCTTTTGTTAACTCACTTGCATTTGTCCTGATATGTTTCAACGTTTCTGCATCCTTGGCATTTTTTATTTCCTTAATCAGCAACGATGGACTATTTCCCTGCGTTAAAATTAAATCTTGTTGGGTTAAAATACCAACAAGTTCTGTTTTATTGGTGCCATCTTTGGTAATGCATAAATGGGAAACCTTGTGCTTTAATAGCTTTATTTGAGCTTCAGCCACCGAAATGTTTTGATGAAAAGTGACCACAGGGCTGTTCATAATTTCACTCACTTTATTGGTGATTTTATACAATCCGGTTCCTATTTTTGTTTTGATGTCTTTATCGGTAATAATCCCAATTGGTATGTCATCTTCTGTAACAATAATTGAATTGATAATGTTTTTTGTCATAATGATACAAGCCGTTTGCACAGTTGTGTCTGGTGAACAGGAAATTGGGTTTTTATTATAATTCGCAGACTGAATTTCTGAAAAACCATGTTCAATTTTCTGAATGGCAGAAACATTTGCAAACAATTTTCCTTTGTGTTTTTCTGAAAAAGGATCGCGTGTATTTGTGGCAAAACTTGCGAGCAGAAACTGGCTTACTTTTGGGTAGTTTAAAATAATGTCATGAAATAAAGCAATTGGAATTCCGTATAATATGGATTCTTCGTTTGCCGAAGCGCCCATCACATAATTTTCCTTCATAATCAGGGGCCTTAAACCGAACAAATCACCTTCATCGCAAATATCTAGCATATGCTTTTCATTTTCCACAAATCGATAAAGTCTTACAGATCCCTGATAAATAATATAAAAATGCTCGTGCGGATTGTCATTTTGGCTGAAAATAATTTGATCTTTTTCAAAATATTGAATTTCCACATTTTGCGAAATTTCCAACAAAGTTTCTTTGGAAATCAAATTAAATGGCGGGTAATTTTTTAAAAAATCAAAAATTCTTTCAGAAATGGTGTTTTTCATAAGATATATTACTTATTAAACTAATTAATCATTTGAATTCCAGTCTTTTCTAAACCGAATTAGTTCCTGGTCGATTTGGTTTTTTGATACAGAAATTAATTCTTCTGCATTGCTTGAAATGATTGGTTCTAAATAACTTACCTTTATTTCAGTTCTCCATTTGCTGAAACATTTTAAAAAATGCGGAATAAAAGTGTCATCGCCAATCCATGCATCATCAATATTTTTATAATCAATGGCTACAGGCATCACAGGAACGCCTAATTCTGCGGCTAAAACGAAAGAGCCGGGCCTAAAATCAATGGTGGTTGGTTTGATATGTGTTGTTCCTTCTGGCGCAATAAATATAGAAAAACCATTCTCCAAAACCAATCTAACTTCTTTTAACGTTTGAGTCCTACTCGTTTTCTCTTCTCTATTCACAAAGATTACGCCAGTTGTTTTTGTAACGCTTCCAATTAATGGCCAGGATTCCACTTCTTTTTTTCCTACGGGAGAAGCTAAGTTATTTTTTAAAATAACCATTGGGTCGAAATAGCTCCTGTGATTTGAAACAATTAAGCCAGAATCGATAGGTTCTTTGCCGTAAACAGTGATTTTTGACCCTAAAATAGGGTGTAAAATCCTAATGGCAAAACGCCTTAGCAAAATGCCGCGCTCCAATTTTCTTTCTTTGCTTTTATAAAAAACACTTATGACCAGCAATAAACAAAAGAAGAATACTGCAACCAGTACAAACAGCAACAGCCTTCCAATTGCCAATAAACCTCCGATTACTGCCATCTATTTAAAATAACTGAATGTTTCTCCTTCTTTAATGTTCAACAAGGTTTCATAAATTAATTTGATAACATTCTCAACATCATCTTTGTGCACCATTTCTACCGTTGTGTGCATATAACGCAACGCCAATGAAATTAATGCCGAAGGAACGCCGCCATTGCTGTAGGCAAATGCATCGGTATCTGTGCCTGTACATCCTGAAGAAGCCATTCTTTGAAACGGAATTTTTTTATCAATAGCTGTGTTCACAATCAATTCCCGCAAATTATGCTGAATGGCAGGAGCATAGCTAATCACTGGCCCGCTGCCGGAAAGTGTTTCTCCTTCTTTCTTTTTGTCAATCATTGGCGTTGATGTATCATGACAAACATCAGTAATGATTGCAATATTTGGTTTGATGGTTTGCGTAATCATTTCGGCGCCACGCAACCCAATTTCCTCCTGAACTGAGTTTGTGATGTATAACCCAAAAGGCAATGTCTTTTTATTTTCTTTTAACAAACGCGCAACTTCGGCAATCATAAATCCACCCATTCTATTGTCGAGCGCCCTGCAAACAAAATTATTTTTGTTTAATATAAAGAAGGTGTCTGGGTAGGTGATTACACAACCCACATGAACACCTAATGCTCCAACTTCTTCCTTATTTTTACAACCGGTATCAATAAATATATTCAGCATTTGCGGAGCTTCTTCTTTCATTTTATCTCTGGTGTGAATAGCCGGCCAACCAAACACGCCTTTTACAATGCCTTTTTTTGTGTGAATATTTACAATTTTTGATGGCGCAATTTGGTGGTCGCTTCCTCCATTTCTAATCACATATATTAATCCTTCAGGCGTAATATAGTTTACGTACCAAGAAATTTCATCGGCATGCCCTTCAATTACCACCCTAAATTTTGCATCTGGATTTATGACACCAACGGCTGTTCCATAGCTGTCAGTAATAAAGGTGTCAACATAAGGTTTTAAATAATCCATCCAAATTTTTTGGCCTTCACTTTCATAACCTGTAGGCGAGGCATTATTCAAATATTTTTCTAAAAAATCGATAGATTTTTTATTTAATATAGATTTACTCATAATTATAAATATATTTTTTACAAACGCAAGGTAGTAAAATGTTATTTATGGCTTTAATTTATATTTCCTATTTACTTAAAAAAAAAACCGGAAGAGATTATTGAAATATTTTTTTGAATGTTGTAATTTTGGAATTCTTTTTGATAAGCATATTAATTGATGAGAAATAAAGCTAAAAAGTTTTTATTATTGCCTTTCCTATTTATAGGTACTTTTCTTTTTGCTCAAGAAGAAAAGGATTCTATTCCATTGCTTGAACGCTACACTATTTTTGAAGGTGATACATTACTGATTGAGTTGGAGGAGGTTTTTTTGTTGAAAACCTTAAAATTTAAAACTGATTATGATCGTCGATATTATATATGGTATCGCAAAAAAACATTGAAAGCTTATCCTTATGCAAAATTGGCTGCTGACCGTCTGGAAACTTTGAATGAAAGATTGGAAAAAATTAAATCACCCAGAAAGAAAAAACAGTACATCAAAGTAATTCAAAATTATATGGAAGGTGAATTCACCGACCAGCTCAAAAAATTAACAAGAACAGAAGGAGAGATCTTAATAAAACTAATGCATAGGCAAACTGGGCAAACTGCTTATGATTTGGTGAAAGATTATCGCAGTGGATGGAAAGCATTTTGGTATAACACGACGGCAAATATGTTTAAATTATCCTTAAAAGACAAATATGACCCTGTTCATAATAAAAATGATTTTTTAGTTGAAGATATTTTGCAGCGTGCTTTTACTGCCGGAATTTTAGAACCACAGCCCTCAAAAGTCGATTTTGACTACTATGAATTGGGTACAAGTTGGATTATTGCTCCAAGGCCTACCAAGAAAAAAGGTAAATAATAAATTCATTCATATTGCGTAATTGAAATAAATTACCTAATTTAGTAGCCCGCTTTAATAAAAATAAACTCCGATTTTATTTTTTTAGCTCTGTAAACAGCTTGATTTCAATCACTTGTTTTTTTATCAAAAAAAAGGCATAAAAAAGTTGTTTAACAATAATAAAAGGGATTACATTTGCCACCGCTAATAAGGGAATGTATTGGTAGAAGTTCATTAGGATAGTGTAAAGAGAGTGTTAAAAAAAAGATTAAATTTTATTAGTTTATTAAATAAAAGTTTCTACATTTGCACCCCGCTAGATAGCGATGATTGGAAAGAGATTTGATATTTGAGGGTTGGGAAAAAGTTCATAAAAAGGCATTAAAAAACTTTAAAAATAAAAACACAAATTTTATTTGGTCATTAAAAAATAAGGTTTTACATTTGCACCCGCTTAGAGAGGCAAGGGAAGTTCATTAAGGAAATTTGGAATGGTTTTAAAAAGATCAGTTAGTTCGATTCTAACGTTTCAGCAAGAGTTTGAGAAGGGGAAAATGTTTGATAAGAGCAAAAGGAACCAAAGACAGACAAAGAAGAAGTTCATTGAAAATATTGAAATTGACAGCGTAAATTGAGTAAG
>JAWOHJ010000194.1:0-6850 GCA_046485225.1 Lutibacter sp.
GCCAGCAAAATAAAACAGGCAAAACAGCTGATTATCACAAACATGAACAATCCGCCTTCACTTGCCGATTTGGCAAAAGAAGTTGGACTTAACATCAAAAAATTAAAAACTGCCTTTAAAGAAATTTATGGCGTTCCGGTTTTTACTTATTTGCTGAACCATAAAATGGAGTTGGCAAAAACGTTGCTGCAGGAACAACAATTAAATGTAAATGAAATAGCGTCTCATTTGGGTTATAGCGCATCCAGCCATTTTATTGCCGCATTTAAAAGTAAATTCGGCATTACACCAAAACAATTTTCAAAATCATAATTTTAACAATACATGAAAGGAGCTTTATTAGTAAATTTAGGATCGCCAAACAGCACTTCAACCAAAGATGTCAAAAACTATTTGGATGAATTTTTAATGGATGAACGGGTAATTGATGTCCCTTATCTGCTTCGTGCTTTTTTGGTGAAAGGCATTATTTTAAATACCCGACCAAAAAAATCGGCAGCGGCTTATAAAAAAATATGGTGGGATGAAGGCTCTCCTTTAATAGTACTGTCCAAAAGATTGCATGAAAAAGTAAAAGAAAATACTGATATTCCCGTTGAATTGGCGATGCGTTATGGAAATCCGTCCATGAAAAGCGGCATTCAAAAATTGGCTGAACAAGGTGTTGATGAAATTTTACTGATACCTCTTTACCCCCAGTTTGCAATGGCAACCACAGAAACCATAGAAGTTTTGGCAAATGAAATTGTAAAAAAACATTATCCAAACATAAGACTGACCATGGTTCCCGCGTTTTACAATAAAGAAGATTATGTTGAAGCTTTAAGCGAAAGGATTCAAAATGAATTGACAAAACTTGAGCCCGAACATTTACTTTTTTCCTATCACGGCGTTCCGGAACGACATATCAAAAAATCGGATGTCACCAAATCACATTGTAAAATCGACGGCAGTTGCTGCAACACACCATCAGCCGCCCACGAGTTTTGCTACCGCCATCAATGTTATCAAACCACTAAAAATGTTGCTGCAAAATTAAATTTGAAGGAAGGCAGTTACAGCACCTCTTTTCAATCTCGTTTAGGGCGTGATCCCTGGCTACAGCCCTATACCGACAAAACTATTGACAATTTCGCCATCAATGGCCTAAAAAAATTAGCGGTAGTTACTCCGGCCTTTGTTTCTGATTGTTTAGAAACGCTGGAAGAAATTGGCATGGAAGCAAAACATTCATTCAAGGAAAATGGCGGCGAGGAATTTAATATGATTCCTTGTTTAAATGATGATGAAAAATGGGTTCAAACATTATCGGGCTGGATTAAAGATTGGGCAAAATAATGATTTAATACTAAGAATTCAACAATTGGTATTGAGAAACCTGATGGTGCAAATTTATAATCGCGCTATCAGGTTTTTTCGTTTTATAGATATTCAAACTACTTCCTCCTTTAATATTACGTTTCAAATTGATTTCTATCATTTATAGAGCTGATTTCTCTCACATTCTAAACTGATAATCCTCATTACAAAAATTAAAATAAAGACGTAATTTAGTTAACAAACCAATTAAATTATTGAGTCATGAAAAAGCTATTTTTATTTTTGAGTCTTTTTTTAGCTGCAGTAAGCTTTAACTCTTGCACTAATGATGACGATGATGACACAGCTGATGAAATTGTCGGGAAATGGCGGTTAAGTCAGGTATATCTGAAAATAGGTCCGGAATCAGAAAATTATATGCCTACAGAATGCGAAAAGAAAACGACCATTGAATTTTTTGAAAACGGCACCTACAAGGAAAGTGATTTCGAATTTAACGACGATACAAACACCTGTGTTGCGCTTCAACCTATTAATGGCACTTGGGAACATTTAGGGAACGCTAAGTACGATATTTCCGGTATCGACTTTTCCGATTTTGATATTCCGGGAGTTACAGTCGATATGGAAACAAAAATTACTTTTGGAAGCAACAAAATGCTGATGGAATTTTCGGGAACAGTGACTTATGAAGGAGTGCAAGTTGCCGTTTTGATAAAAGTCACTTTTATTGACAATGATGATTTTGTGCCAGACACAATTATCGGAAAATGGAAAATGGACCAACAATTTTATAATAACGTCGAGGAAAATTTATCCGATTGTGAAAAAACAATGACCATTCAGTTTTTTGATTCATCAGCTTATGAAGAAAAAGATTTTGAACTCAACGAGGCACTTCAATGTATTGCGCTGGAAACAAAAAAAGGAAATTGGCGGAATTTAGGAAGCAATATGTATGAAATATCCGATTTAGGAGTCTCAGAATTTAAAGTCACTTTTACCAACAATAAAATGACAATTGAATTTACTGATACCGAAGAAGGAGAAACAATCTCTGTGAAATATATTTTTATTAAGGTATCCTCTTAGAATCACAAAAATAAATAGTTCAAAAAACAAGGAATATTTCATATTAAAATTATGAAATAATCAGTAATATGTCTATTTTGTATTTTAAATATAAATAATTAATCATTTAAACTACTATTATTCAAATATTCAATACTTTTATTGAATTTTTAATAGTTTGTTTATCAGTTAGTTATAAACTTTTGATTGATTTTTATCATACAAAATACGAAATCGTTTTCATAAATTTGTACCATTATAATTACAATTTTAACAAAGAAATTTATGAAAAAACTTCTATTGGGTAATGAAGCATTGGCACAAGGAGCCATTGATGCCGGATTGTCAGGTGTTTACGCCTATCCAGGAACGCCTTCTACCGAAATAACCGAATATATTCAAAAATCAAAATTAGCGCAAGAACTAAATATCCATTCCTCTTGGTCTGTCAACGAAAAAACCGCTATGGAAGCCGCTCTCGGTATGTCATACGCCGGAAAAAAATCGATGGTGGTGATGAAACACGTGGGTTTAAACGTGGCGGCTGATGTGTTTATGAACATGTCTGTTTCAGGAATTAATGGCGGATTGGTAGTTGTTGTGGCCGATGATCCTTCGATGCATTCCTCCCAAAACGAACAAGACTCCCGTTATTATGGCAAATTTGCCATGATTCCTATTTTAGAACCTTCCAACCAGCAGGAATGTTATGATATCACAAAATATGCATTTGAACTGTCGGAAAACTTAGGATTGCCTGTATTGATTAGATTGGTAACACGATTGTCACATTCAAGAGCCGGAGTTGTTACCGGTGAAAGGATTGCTCAAAACACCGTTCGTTTGCCAAAAATTGCAACACAATTTCAGTTGATTCCAATGCATGCGCGTGGTCGATACAAACATTTGGTCGACATTCAGCCAGATATGCTTGCCATTTCAGAAAATAGCGAGTTCAATCAATTTGAGCAAGGCACCAACAAAACCATCGGAATTATTGCTTCAGGAATCGCTTATAATTATTTAATGGAAAATTTTGAGGATGGTAATTGTCCTTATCCGGTTTTAAAAATTTCACAATATCCATTGCCAAAAGAACCCATCAAAGAATTGTTTGATACCTGTGAAAAAATATTGGTACTGGAAGACGGCTATCCTTTTATTGAAGAAGCCATTTCCGACTTTTTAGGAGAAAACAGAAAAGTTATCGGGCGTTTGAGCGGCGATGTTCCAAGAGTTGGCGAACTAAATCCCGATAATATTGCAAATGCGTTGGGATTTGACATCGTGATTAATGACAAACTTCCAAAGGTAGTGATGGGCCGGCCTCCGCAATTGTGCATCGGTTGTGGCCACAACGATTTATTTAATGCCATCAATGTCTTAAAAAAAGAATCTGCATCGCAACAGGTTTTTGGCGATATCGGCTGTTCTGCTTTAGGCGTTTTGTCGCCTTATGAAAGCATCAACACCTTAATAGAAATGGGCTCTTCCATTACAATGGCAAAAGGTGCTTCCGATGCGGGAATCCATCCTGCAATTGCCGTTATTGGCGATTCCACTTTTACACATTCAGGCATGACCGGCTTATTGGATGCCATCATTGAAAAAACCCCGATTACCGTTATTATTTCCGACAATTCAGCCATTGCAATGACCGGTGCTCAGGATTCAGCGGCTTCAGGCAGGTTAATTACCATTTGTAAAGGTTTGGGTATTGAGGAAAAGCATTTAAAAATTATCACGCCACTTCATAAAAATTTGCAGGAAAATATCGACATTATCCGAGAAGAAATAAATTATAAAGGTGTTTCTGTAGTCATTGCGCAACGTCCTTGCGTGCAACTTCCGAAGGAGAAAAAAGATAAATTAAAAGAATATACAAACGTGTCAATAAATTAAATTATGCACTCAAAAATAAACATCATTTTAGCCGGCGTTGGCGGACAAGGGATTTTAACCATTGCGGCCATTTTAGACACAGCAGCTTTGGATAACAATTTATACATCAAACAATCGGAAGTTCATGGTATGAGCCAACGTGGCGGTGCCGTACAATCTCACGTGCGGATTTCTGACCAGCCTATTTTTTCCGATTTAATTCCGCAGGGGAAAGCAGATCTCATTATTTCTGTGGAACCGATGGAATTGTTGCGCTATTTGCCCTATTTGAAAAAAGACGGTTTTTTAATCACCGATTCCAATCCGTTTGAAAATATCAGCAATTATCCGGAATTGGATGCCGTTTACGACGAAATAAAATCGCATAAAAACCATATTTTAATCGATGCGATGAAAATTGCAAAAGATTTGGGTAATTCAAAAGCAACCAACATTGTTTTATTGGGCGCCGCTTCATCCTTAATTCCTTTAAGTGATGAAAGTTTTCAAAAAGCGATTGTCACACTTTTTACAAGAAAAGGAGAACGCATTGTTGCAAAAAACCTGGAAGCTTACTTAAAAGGCAAAGAAATTGCCGCTGAAATCGTTTCCTAAACCCTAAATTACTGATGCTGAACAAAGAATTATTAAATCCCAAAAGCATTGTTGTTATTGGTGCTTCAAACAATATTCACACACCTGGCGGAAGCGTTTTAAAAAATTTAATCGCCCACAATTTTAAAGGTGAATTGTTTGCCGTTAACCCGAAAGAAACGGAAGTACAAGGACTTAAATGCTATCAAAATGTAGCTGAAATTCCGCAAGTAGATTTGGCGATTATCGCCATTGCCGCAAAATTTACCTTGGAAACGGTTCAAATTTTAACGCAACAAAAAAACACCAAAGGATTTATTATTTTTTCGGCAGGTTTCGGCGAAAAAGATGCCGAAGGCAAAAAACTTGAAGAACAGCTAGTTCAAGAAATAAACGCCGTTGGCGGAACACTTTTGGGTCCGAACAATATCGGATTGATCAACACAAATTATGCAGGCGTATTTACCACGCCAATTCCTAAATTAAACCCAAAAGGAGTAGATTTTATTTCTGGATCTGGCGCAACAGCCGTATTTATTATGGAAGCTGCCATGGCAACAGGATTGACGTTTTCAAGCGTTTATTCTGTTGGGAATTCAGCGCAAATTGGCGTTGAAGAAGTATTGGAACATTTAGACAAAACTTTTGAAAAAGGTAAAAGTTCGGAAGTGAAATTATTATATATTGAAAGCATTGAGAATCCGCAAAAACTCTTAAAACACGCTGCTTCATTAATTGCAAAAGGCTGTAAAATTGCCGCCATAAAAGCAGGAAGTTCCTCGGCAGGAAGCAGGGCGGCGAGTTCGCACACAGGCGCACTGGCCAATTCTGACGTTGCGGTGGATGCGTTGTTCAAAAAAGCCGGAATTGTGCGTTGCTACGGAAGAAATGAATTGATTACCGTGGCCGGAATTTTTATGCACCAGGAATTAAAAGGCAAAAATATAGCTGTAATTACGCACGCTGGCGGACCTGCAGTGATGCTTACCGATGCTTTATCCAAAAACGGACTGAACGTTCCTGAAATTACCGGAAAAGCCAGCGAAGCGTTGCTGAATAAATTATTCTTGGGTTCTTCTGTGTCAAATCCGATTGATTTTTTGGCAACAGGAAATGCCGAGCAACTGGAAACCATTATCGATTATTGCGAAAATGAATTCTCTGAAATTGACGCGATGGTGGTCATTTTTGGCAGTCCGGGCTTGTTTGAAGTGTACGATGTTTATGACGTTCTGGACAAAAAAATGCGCGCATGCAAAAAACCTATTTTCCCGGTATTGCCTTCGGTGGTAAACGTGAAAAAGGAAATCGATTATTTTATTTCAAAAGGAAACATCAATTTTCCTGATGAAGTATTGTTTGGAAATGCATTGGCCAAAATATTCAAAACTGAAAAACCCATTTCTGCAGAAAAAACAAAAATCAATCTTGATTTAACAGCAATCAGAACAATCATAAATACTGCTGAAAATGGTTATTTAGAACCTCAACAGGTAAAAGAATTGTTATTGGCGGCTAAAATTCCTTTGGTAAGCGAAGCTGTATGCAATTCAAAAAAAGCATGTTTGTCAGAAGCACTGAAACTAGGTTTTCCGGTGGTGATGAAAATAGTTGGGCCGATACACAAATCGGATGTGGGTGGCATTATTTTAAACATCAATTCTACTGAAAAACTTGCTGCTTCCTATGATGAAATTATGAAAATAGCCGGCGCAAAAGCGGTGTTGCTTCAGCCCATGAAAAAAGGAATGGAACTTTTTATCGGCGCCAAAAAAGAAGGGAATTTCGGACATATGGTTTTGTGCGGATTGGGCGGCATTTACATTGAAGTTTTAAAAGACATCAATGTGGCATTGACACCGGTTTCAAAAATGGAAGCCACAGAAATGATTCAAAATTTAAAATCGTACAAAATAATTCAGGGAATCAGAAATCAGGAAGGCGTAAATGAAAAATTATTTGCGGAAATTATCGTAAAAATTTC
>JAWOHJ010000212.1:0-15183 GCA_046485225.1 Lutibacter sp.
TTTTGAAAAAAAAATCAACCAGGTTTTGCTAACCCAAAAAAATGACTTAACGCTCGCAAACAAAACGCAAAATGCCAACCAATTTACACCCGAAATTACAGCCATTCAAAATGAAATAACCGCATTAAAACAAGAAATTGACAACAAAGAATCCGAAACCAATGCCTTATATGGAACGTATATTGCAGAAGCCGAAGGAAGAAAAGGAACCAAACTGCTTGGTAAAGGTCCGGTTTATGGAGAAAAACGTGAAAAACACGATGCCGCCCTAGACGAACTGCAACAAATAAAAACAGAAAATAAAGCGAAAATTGCAGAAAACGAATCGCAAATTGCCATTTTAGTTGAACAACAAACCACCCAAATAAACACAACACAACCTATTATTGACGGTTTCGACGGATTGATGGCGCGGATAAACGCTTTGGAATCATTGCCTTGGCTTCCTTCCTTTTTTATTTTCCTATTGTTTTTAGCTATAGAAACTTCACCCATTTTGGCAAAATTAATCGCCCCAAAAGGGGAATACGATTTCAAAACACAGGATGTTGAAAATTCCGTAAAAAATTGGGTGCAGCAAAAAGAAAATCAGCGTGAAAAACTCTTAAATACAGATGCTGCGCTTAACGAAGCCATTTACAACGAACTGGCCGACGAAAAGGAACTGTACAATTACAAAAAGCAAAAAGCGCGCGAAATATTGCAATTTCAGGCTGATGCTTTTCACAGTGCCCAAAAGAAAGTGGTTGGCTAATATCTTCTGATTAATATTATTCGAGCGGATAAATAGTGACGCTGTAGCCCAGCCAGTTTTGCAATTTATCGTAAATAAGTTTTTGGTCTTCTTGTGAAAAATCGGTAATTCTTGTTTTATGTGAACCCTGCTTCAACACCATTTTTAAAGCATTCACGTGCGGTTTCGGATTTGGTGCACACGCGCCCCAGGTATCATATTCCCCATAAATATATAGAATTTTGTTTCCTTTATTCTCCACAAAATCACGTACTTCATTTATATAATTGGGATTGTAAGTTAAATCCACATTCTTTGGCGCAAAACGTTTGTTTGTTGGGTTATGGACAACTTTCAGCAAATCTTTCACCGGCGTGGTGTCAAATCCATAATAGCCCAATTCGGTCAAATGTTGGTAATAGGAAGGAAGCAATTCCAAATAAGTTTGATCATTGTAAAAAGAAATGCCAACAATGTCATTTATATAATTAAACATCGCTTCCGGAGTAGCATTTTCAGTCGGAATCTCATTGCAATTTCCGCCCCATTGCCAAAAAGAAAAAGGGAATTCCAATACGGCATATTCCAACGCTTCTTCAAAAGAAAGTTCTGTAAAAGTCATATTCTTCGCTGCAGCATAGTTGGTGATTTCACGCAAGATTGCTTCCCTATTTTTAAGAACATTTCTTTGAAATTCGGAAATTTTTATCCTGCATTCATCGCTTCCTACTGTTTTTATATGTTCTTCGGTTTTTGGGTCTTCCTGCCCATTAATTAGCGGCGCCACATAAGGTACAGCAACCTCAACATCCCAAGGATATTTCGATTTGTAAATCAATACGGTTTCACCGCCTTTGCTGATTCCTGTTGAAATCCATTTTCCGGTATACAATCTTTTTAGTTTGGTGACCAGTTTATGGTAATCTTCAATAGCCTGATCGTTTGTTAAATATTTCCAGGGAATGGTATCGGGACGAGATTTACCGTAAAACCGATATTCAACCTGTACCTGATTTCCCTTGAATATTTTGCTTAATTCATAAGTTCCCGGATTCGCATTGTAGCCTTCGGTAATTATAACCATCGGCATTTTTGTGTCGGTATGTGATAAATAAACGTAATGCTTAAAGGTGCCTGCAGCAGGATTTTTATGATCCAACTGTTGTTCCAAAACAATTTGGAATGCTTTTGAGAAATGATCTTCAACCTCCATTTCTGTTATTTCTGCCGTTGGGAAAAGGCTGGTTAATTTTTGCTCAAAAGTTAAAATTTCAACGGAATCTAATGCAACAACTTTGCAGGAAATGATTGAAAAACTTAAGGAAACAAATAAAAATAGGGATTTATAAAACTTCATAAGATTTTTGATTAAAATATTTTTTGAAGATAGCCATTAATATTGGAAAAATAATAAACTCGTCTATTTTATATGGCAAAAACAGCAATCTAAAATAGTTAAAATTAATACAATCAAATCGGATTTTAATCGCAAATTCCGCAAGGAAAATAAGCAAAGTGCGGTAAATGAATTTTGAATGATGTATGTTGGATTTTAAATTAATAATTCAAGTTGCGTTAGGGATTGAACGGCATGTTTGAGCTATTTTTTAGTTGCTTTTCGTAACTAAAAAAAGCGAGTAGTGAAAGCCCGACCCGCCAGCTGGCGGGGAACGCCAAAAAATTTAAAACAAAATTAAATCTCAATTTTTGCGCCCATAATTTATAAAAATTCCTTTAAAAATTAGCGCTTTAGTAATTACTGCTTTGATTTTAAATGGTTTTATTTCTTTATGTATTTATTGATCAGCGCTGTTAATTCGCTTTGATTGTAGGGTTTTGAAATATAATCGTTGCATCCGGCAGCAATTGCTTTTTCCCGGTCGCCCGGAAGCGCAAAAGCTGTTTGCGCGAAAATCATAAGGTCTTTATTAAACTTCCTTATTTGCTTTGTTGCTTCATAGCCATTTAATTCGTGCATTTTAATATCCATCAACACAAAATCTATGTCTGGATTCTCCTTGCATAATTGAACCGCTTCCAATCCGTTAAAAGCAATTAAAGGCGATTTACAATAATCTTCAATCATTATTTCTAACATCATTTTTGAAGTAATATCATCTTCAACGATTAATACTTTCAAATCTTTGGGTTGATGCAGTTTTTCGGTTTTAGATGTTTGATGTTTCATGTCCGATATTTTATTTTATTTTATGTTGTAGGGAATGGTAAAGTAAAAAATGGTGCTTCCATTTTTGCCTGAAGCCGTATTTTCTTCATCGCTTTCAACCCAAATTTTACCGCCAAGCATTTCAACAAAAGCTTTAGAAATAGCCAATCCCAAACCCGCGCCTTCATAATTTCTGTTAAGCGCTTCACTACCTTGCCTAAATCTCTCAAAGATAAGTTCCTTTTGTTCCTTTCTAATGCCTTCGCCTGTATCTTTTACAAAAAACTCGAGTTTGGCAGGCTCACTGTCTTTTTTAAAGTTATAGCCAAATTCTATGGTACCGTGGTTGGTGAATTTTATGGCATTTTTAACCAAATTTACCAAAACGGCATAAATTTTTTCGCTATCCGATTTTATGATTGCATTGCTATTAGGCAAAGTATTTAAATAACTGAAATTAATGCCTTTTTGCGCAATTTCTTCTTTAAATGAATCATAAATGCTTTCAATTTGTTCATTGATATTAAATTCAGAATGATGAATATCTACAATCCCGGATTCTATTTTTGAAATGACGAGAATGTCATTTATAATATTTAGCATTCGCTTTCCGCTAAGTTCAATGACTGAAATATATTGTTGCTGTTTCTCGCTTGTCAATTTTGATTCTTTCAGTAAATCAGAAAACCCAAGAATACTGTTCATTGGGGTGCGAATTTCATGGCTCATATTGGCCAAAAAAGCCGATTTTAAATGATCACTTTCTTCAGCATGTTCTTTAGCAGCCTGCAACTCCTGATTTATTTTTTTTAAGACTTCATTTTGGGATTCTATTTCAACGTTTTTTTCTTCCAGCATTTTTTCATGCTTTTTGCTGTCGGTAATGTTTACGCCGATGCTGGCAGTTCCTAATACGCCATCTTCATCAGATTTTAATGCAATATTGTACCACAAAATATTTAATTCCTCCCCAGCTTTTGTGAGTATGCTATTTTCATAATTGTTCGAAAAATTTTTAATTTGAACGCCCTTAGAAAATAGCTGCTTTAATTTTGCTCTTTCATCAAACGGAACAAAAATGTCGAACCAGTTTTTTCCAAATAATTCCTCTTTTTCATAACCTGTTATTCGCAATAAATAATCGTTACAAAAGTTTATGCTTCCGTCGTTGTTAAGCATAAGCGATACAATATTTCCACTTTCCAAAATTTTTGTAAATCGGCGTTCATATTCCTTTAACTTTAATTGTGCCAATTCATTTTCTCGGTTTTTATACTGCTTAACCATCAAAATACCAAGCAACATGGTCACCGGAGCATAAATAAATATAAGAGGAATGGCAATAACTTTTAAGGTTGGAAACATCATATCACGGGGCAGAAGTATGGTAAGCGCCGACATTGTAATGTGTACAACCAATCCCATGGCCAACAATTCGATGTAATAGTTATTGGATTTCCAATTTGGTCTAAATTTTCTCCATAATAAACCGATTGATCCCGAAAAAAGAATGACTGCCAAACCCATCCATAAACCAGCTCCGCCAATTGATAAACGCACAAATCCTGTTGCCAAAATAGCGATTATTGTAGGAATTGGTCCAAAAAACAGGCCTGAAACAGATAACAATACCGAACGCATATCAAATGAAATTCCGGGAACCATCATCCAAGGGGTAGACATCAAAATTATGCCGATACTGCTTAAAACTAGTCCGGCAATAATTTTTTCAGAAATACTTTTAGGGGCTTCATGCTTAATCCAAAAATTTTGATAAAGCATTGAAAAAGCAATCAGTAAAGCCGCATTTTGTAACAATCCTATTAAAATAGATTCCTTCATTGTGAATTATTTGACGATAAATACTTCAATTAACAGGATTTTTTATTTCCATTTTCTGTCCCCAATATAATTACCGGTGGCCTTAATTGATTTTTTCTTCGCACTAAATGTATATAAATTAACGGTACTCAAAAACCTTAAATCAGAAATGTTTATTGTTTAAAACGTTAATTTATATGTTTAGTCTTTCACTTTTGTCAAGTATTCAATCATTCTGACTGAAAGTTTCCAAGTATTGGAGTATCTCACTTAAAATATTTAACACTTGTATTTTCAATTTGTTACTAAATTAAGCATTTTTGTGATTGAAGCAGAAATAAGGAAACAATTTATTTTATGTTGCCAATTAGGTGTTTGCTTATTATTCTTTTAACGATTTAAATATTCATAGGCGCTTCAATTTTTATGATTTCAACATCAGGAAACAACAGCGCAAATTTTTCGTTAAAAGTTAAAATTTCTAAAGATTCTATTTATACAATCTAACTGTTTGTAACCAAAAAGAAAAAAAAACATAAATTGAAAATAATTTGTTAAAATATTAATGCGTAAAATAAAACGCTGTAATTATTAATTATTTTTGTGTTGTTAAGTTTATGTTAATAGTTTTTTAAAACAGCAGGTAATTACTACATTTAAAACCAATTATGAAAAAACTGTCGTTTATTTTTATGTTAATTATTATTGTTGGTTGTAAAACCGACACGAAAATTAATACCGAAAACGGGAATACAAATCAAATAAATGAATTAGAGAAACTATCTGTTGACACCTATACTTACAAAACTTTAGAACCTCTGCTCAACAAATCAGATGATAAAACATATGTGATTAATTTTTGGGCTACCTGGTGCAAGCCATGTGTAGAAGAATTGCCTGCTTTTGAAAAATTACATAAACAATATGCCGGAAAAAATGTGACTGTTATTTTAGTCAGTTTAGATTTTCCCAATCAAATTGAATCGAGGCTAATCCCTTTTATGATGAAAAACAAATTAAAATCTACAGTAATTGCTATGGTTGATACCGACCAAAATTCTTGGATTCCAAAAGTTGATGAATCATGGAGCGGAGCAATACCAGCAACATTAATTTATAACAAAAACAAACGAACATTTTATGAACAATCTTTTACTTACAAACAATTAGAACAAGAAGTAACTAACTTTTTAAAAACTAAATAATTATGAAAACACTAAAGGTATATGTTTTTTTAGCTGCAGTTGGTTTACTGGCGGCATTTACATCAAAGCCAACAAATTTAGGCTATGAAGTTGGTAATTATGCTACCGATTTTAATTTAAAAAATATTGACGGTAAAATGGTTTCTCTTAGCAACTATAAAAACGCTAAAGGATTTATTGTAATTTTTACCTGCAATACTTGTCCGTATTCTGTTGCTTACGAAGATCGCATTACTGCTTTGGATAAAATGTTTAAAGACAAAGGTTATCCAGTTATTGCAATAAATCCGAATGACCCAAAAGCTATTAAAGGTGATGATTTACAAGATATGCAACAACGTGCAAAAGAAAAAGGATTTACATTTCCCTATTTACAAGATCTTGGTCAAAAAATATATCCACAATACGGGGCAACCAGAACACCGCATGTTTACATTTTAAATAAAGATAAAAAAGGCAATAAAGTTGCCTATATTGGCGCTATTGACAATAATTTTTCAGATGCTGCCGCTGTAACAGAACGATATGTTGAAGATGCAGTTAACGCTTTGTTAAACAATAAATTACCTACGGTTACTAACACCAAAGCGATTGGCTGTACCATTAAAAAATTAAAATAAATAAAAGCCGCATCAGCGGCTTTTATTTATTTTACCCATTTATCAGGTTTTCAATTTCTGAAATTTCTATTGGCAATGCCTCTGTTAAATTAACCGGTCCGTTTAATGTTATTAAATAATCATTTTCCAAACGGCAACCGATGCCTTCTTCAGCAATATAAATTCCGGGTTCACAAGTAAGTACCATTCCTGCTTCAAATGGCCTTGTGTACAAACCAACATCATGAACGTCCAAGCCAATAAAGTGAGCCGTTCCGTGCATAAAATACTTTTTATATAACGGATTTTCAGGATCCTGATTTTTAACTTTTTCGGCATCCAGTACACCCAAATTAATCAATTGTTGTTCAACCAAACTTGCCATTTGTTTTTCATATTCGGATGAAATCGCTCCGGGTTTTAACAATTTTGAGCCTTCTTTTAAACAATGCAATACCGCATTGTAAACTTCTTTTTGTCTTTTTGAAAATTTCCCGTTTACCGGAAAGCAACGCGTAGTGTCGGAATTGTAATTCGCATAACACACGCCAAAATCCATCAAAATCATGTCTCCATCTTTACAAATTGAATCATTTGTGTTGTAATGCAATGCGCAGGCGTTGGCTCCGGAAGCCACAATTGGCATAAATGCGTGGCGTTTTGCGCCATTTCTGATTAACTCATAGGTCAGTTCCGCTTCCAATTCATATTCCATCATGCCAGGTTTTATCGATTTTAAAACCCTTTTAAAACCACCAACACTAATATTTGCAGATTGTTGCATCAATGCAATTTCTTCTTCCGATTTAATTTGACGAAGTTCGCGGGTAATTTTTGCGGCGCGCTGGTAATTATGCAAGGGATATTTTTCTTTGCAGTTGGCAATCATCCTATCTTGCCGGGTCAACATATCGGCAGTCAATGTTTTTTTATGTTCATTATGGCCCAAATAAAAAGTGTCTGCTTCAAACGCCATATATTGCAAGGTCAGGTCAAAATCCTGCAGCCATTTTACATTTTTTACGCCCGAAACCTCAAAAGCTTTTTCTTTAGTCAGCTTGTCGCCTTCCCAAATCTTTATCAGTTCGCTGGTTTCTTTCACAAATAAAATCTCTCGGTTTGCAGGCAATGCTGCATCAGGATACAACAATAAAATAGATTCTTCCTGATCAACACCGCTTAAATAAAACAAGTCGTTGTTTTGGGAAAATCCCATTTCATCATCTGCATTGTTGGGCATTACATCATTTGATGTTAAAATAGCAATGGAATTAGGTTCCATTTTTGCCGTAAAATTTTGTCTGTTTTTTATAAATAATGAGGAAGGAATTTGCTCGTATCTCATACCATTTAATTTAGTTACATTCTCTATTGAAAAAGCCTAAATTTAAGGAAGTTTTTTCGCTTTGAAATCAATTTTGAAGAAAATTTAATGCCAAGAAATATCAGCCTTACCAGTCTGGAAAGAAAGCAGTACATTAAACCAGGTTTTTTTCGATATACTCGGAGTTCATAATGCGCAACGCGCCCATATATTTCATTTTAAATCTCACTAAATCACCGACTTTATATTTTTTGGTTGTTTGGCTCAAATCAACCACCAACATGTCTGAGCTGGCGCCAATAAAAGAAATATTTTCATCAATAGGCGTAATAAATTCGGTTTTGGAAATATCCAAAAGCCCAATATCTAAAATTCCTCTGCTATGGTTTTTTCCATAATCCTCAGGATCAATTTCTAAGGTTTCTCCGGATGGATTTTCTTCTAAATAACCATAAGGAACAATTGGTTTTTCAGTTATTTCGATGATTTCAGCATAAAGCAAAAAAACATCATCCTTCATTTTGGGGATCGTTTTATTTGTAAATAAATCAACACCAAAAAACAGGGATTCTCCAATTCTGAAATGATTTACACCCTTTGGAATTTGCTTTTTCAATAAAAGCGGAATCATCACAGAAGAACCACCCGACACATAATCTATTTTCTTGCCGAATTTTGCTTCAATCAATTGCTCATACAAACTCAATTGAATAAGTTTGTCTTTGCTCGGCATTACACCGCTTAAACAATTGAGATTTGCGCCAATGCCCGCAACTTGAATATTGGGCAGCTCAAATATTTTTTTATAAAACCCCATTAAATGCTCGCCCATAATGCCTTCTCTCAAATCACCCAATTCAATCATAATAATAATTCGGTGAATCTTATTTTGTTTAACGGCTTCTTCGGATAACCATTTCATGGTCGTTAATTCCGTATTAAAACTTACATCGGCATATTTTACCACATTGGCGATACTTCTCTTTGCCGGCGGTTTTATGTAGATCGTTTCTTTGTTAGGATTTATGGCTTTAATCTTTTTCAAATTGGTCAATCTGGCGTCACAAACCTGTTCATCGCCTAACGACAACACAAATTCCAAAAAGGTTTTATTTCCGCAGAGCATTTTCAAAACAGGTGCCCACTCCCTTCCATGACTTGAAAACAAATCTTGTAAAAACGAATAATTATGGGCTAAAGATTTCTTATTGAGTGTTATAAATGCCATTATATTATTTTTTAGTTGATAAATAGACAATTAAAGATAGTGAAATTCCTATTAAAATTGGATCAAAACCAAAAGGAATGCTAACTTCAAGAAATGTTAAGAGCAATGTTGTAAATCCACCAACAATCATAGAGAGCAATGCAGCTAATGGTTTACGCTTTTTTGACATCAGTATTCCCAATACGGGTATTAGAAGTCCGGATACCATAAATGAATAGGACAACAACATTAAATCCAATACACTTTGCATAGAAGTGGCAATAATTATTGCAGCGCCCCCAACAAAAAAAGTTATAATCTGGGAGATTCTTATGGTTCTTTTATTAAGTTCTTTGAGCCCTAATATGTCTGTCACAAAATTACCTGATGCTGCCAGCAAACAACTGTCCGCCGTTGACATAATTGCTGAAAAATAAGCTGATAACATTAATCCGACAAGGCCAACAGGCAATACATGTTTTAAAAGTAACGGCATTCCCATCTCTGGATCCATCCCCAATTCACTTTCAAATCCGTCGGAAATAAAAACACCTTTCGCTGCGGCAACCCTTGCAAATAACCCAAGAATTACTCCCATAAATGCCATAATCGGGTACTCAAAAAGTCCGGCTATAAACCAGGCTTTTTTTGCTGTTTTTTCATTTTTGCAGGCATATATTCTTTGGTAAAGGGTCATTCCAACAAACCAAATAGGCACAATAATTATAAACCAGTTTACAAGCTGAACCCAAGTCACGTTTTGCAATGAAAAATATTCGCTGGGAAGCGTTTGTTTGATGGCTTCATAACCCCCTAAATAGTTATACGCAATAGGAATTCCTATAAATATCAACCCAAACATTAAAACAAGCCATTGAAAAGTATCGGTATAAATAACAGCTTTCATTCCGCCGAAAGCGGTATAAACAAGAGCTACACCTCCCATTATAAGCAAAGCTTCATTTAAATCGAGTGATGGAAATGTGCCAACGGCCAACTTTGCGCCGGCAAGAAATTGTGATGAAGTAAAACCTAAGTAGCCGATAAAAGAAATAATTCCGGCAACCATTGCAACGGTGGTTCCGTAACTGTGTTTTAAAAACTCGGGAAATGTTAAAAAACCATGTAAATTACCAAGTTTAACAACTTTAGGAATCAAAAAAACAGCGCTTAACCAAGCGCCAATAAGTCCGGTAAACAACATCCAGGAACCGGAAATCCCCATAACAAAACCTAAACCACCCAGCCCAATGGAAAATCCGCCACCCACATCTGTTGCAACAACGGACAATCCAACATGCATACTGCTCATCTCGCCTCCGCCAATGTAGTAGTCTTTAACAGTTTTGTTTTTATTGAAAAAATAAAAGCCAATTCCCAACACGGAAATCATATAAACAACAAAAACAACAATGTCTAAAATAGCCATAGTGTTTACTATTATTTTTTAAGTCGCATTTCCAGGTATTTATTCTCGAATCCTAATTTTTCATATAAAAATTTGGCCGGATTGTTTGGTTCCACATGAAGTGCTATATCGCCATCTGCCAATTCAATGGCTTTATTCATCAGTTTTTTGCCAATACCTTTTCCTCGGGCTTTTTCATGAACGGCAATATAAACAAGAATATTTTCAGGGATATAACCCGCCATACCTGTTTTATTTACGATTGTTGCGCCCATAATTTCGTCATTTTCGAGCAGCATCAACACAAATCCGCCAAGTCCTTCATTTGAATCCCTGACAGCAAAATCGAAACATTTGCCAATATCTTCTTTTTTATCGCCATATTCCTGTAAATGCTGAAATAAAAACGAAATAACTTCCTCCTTTTCTTCTGATGAAGGTTCTGTAATTTTGTTGTAAATTTTAAAAATATTCATTACTGTTCTTCTTGCATTCTTAAATTCTGAACATAAATCGCCTTTCCTTTTTGCTTCCTGTTTTTAACCGATTTTTTGATAAATTGTTTTTGGTCTCTTAAGTTATTTATCAGTTTTGTTCTTCGTGTTTTTTGTTTGTATCTCTTTAGCGCTCTGTCAATATTTTCGCCTTCCTTTACCTGTATAATGAGCATAGTTCTTGTTTTATTTTAATGGTTATAATGCAAAAATACGAAATAGTTTCTGTAGAAACTATTTATATTTAATTATTATAATTCAAGAAGTATGGCATAAATATGTTTTAAACTCAATTAATTGTTATTATTCTGAATAAAAAATACTTAAAATTCATAATTTCTGCAGAAACCATCGACACATAAAAATAAATAAAATAATACCAAAAATTTTTATATAAATTCTTCGGAAGTGATAATGGGCGAAGCGTCAATTTCTCCTACTTCCATAAGTTCGGTTAATAAGTCGATGCCGTCAATAATCGTTTTAAGCTTTTCGGGCGGAAGCGCTTCCAGTTTTTTACTTAGTTTTTGCTGAAAAGTAATTGGGGCATTTTGGATAAGTGCCATTCCTTTTGCTGTTAAAGAAATTAAGGTAATCCGCTTGTCGGTTGATTTTGGCAGTTTCACCACCAAGTTTTTTTTCTCGAGCCTGGAAATAATACCCGTAATTGTACTGGCATTTAAATTCAAAAATCCTTTTAATTTAGAAGCATTTGTCCGATAATCATCTTGTTCGGCCAAAAATTGCAGGCACAACAATTGCGGAATACTCACGCCCAATTCTTTATCCACGCGTTTGCTTTCCAAGTTTATAGAACGTACAATTCTTCTGAGTTTTATTAAAATTTCGATAGAATTCATTTTCAAAAGTAACCAAAAAACATTAAAAACTCCTAAATTCAGTAATATCAACTGATGTTTTTTTACCCATCAGTAGTTCACTTACCAGTTTGCCGGAAGCCGGCGCCAAGCTTAAACCCATCATCGCGTGGCCTGTTGAGACGGTTAAATTTTTTATTTTTTTTGATTTCTCAATAATTGGCAATCCGGTTGGTGTGCAAGGCCTAAAACCATGCCAAACTTTTTCCTTTTCAGGAAGATTAACTTTGATATCAGGATAAAACTGATTCACTTTTTCAACAATTCCCTGCAGTCTTTTAATGTTGATTTTAGTGTCGTTATTGTTGGTGATTTCCAAAGTTCCGCCAAACCTCACAGTTTCTCCAATAGGCGTTACAGCCACTTTTCCTTCGCATAAAATAGTTGGAATTGTGGGTTTTGCGATCAAGTTTTCTACATTAAAACTATAGCCTTTGCCTGGCAATATATGCAATTTCACGCCTAACTTTTTGGCAACTTCCACACTCCACGAGCCTGCGGCAATCACAAATTCATCAGCTTTAAAATTTCCCTGATTGGTCAATAATTCCGAAATTTTACCTTCAGAAACTATAAAATCAACCAAAGAACAATTAGAAATTAGCTTCACGCCCATTTCATTTAATTCGGATTTTAAAAAGGCAATAAAATGGTTTGGAGACAAATGTGCATCGGACTTGTAATGAACAGCGCCCAACGCGTTCACCGCAATATTTTTCTCCAATTCCTTAACTTCCTGCTGATTTAGAAAATCGACTTCTATACCCAATTCTTCAGCGACTTTTCCTATTTTTATTTCTTCTTCACCCATTTTTTCAGAATTGTAAAGCATCAGAAGCCCTTTTTCCTGATACCCAAATTCGTTAACCGATTGCGCAAATTCACGATACAATTCTTTGCTGAAAAAAGAAAGGTTCCGCAAAGGCACCATGGATTTATTTACATGATCCTGATTGGAATTTTTGTAAAATTGAATTAGCCAAGAAAGCAAATCCAGACTTAAAGCAGGTTTTATGTAAAACGGACTTTTGGCATTAAACATCCATTTTATGCCCTGATGAATTACGCCTGGTTGCGCCATGGGAATAATGTGGCTGGGAACAATCATTCCCGCATTTCCGTAAGAACATCCGTCGGCCATATCAGATTTATCAATGACCGTTACTGTTGCGCCCTCTTTTGCCAAATAATAAGCAGAACACAATCCGATGATTCCGCCGCCTATGATAATTACATTTTTCAATTTTTTGTTGTTTAATTTGAATACTTTAAACTTTTTTCCTTGACCTACAAAACCTGAAATCCGTGAGCATACGGATCATCTTCATCATCGATAATGATGGTGTTGTATCCGTAAATTTTTGCCCAGCCCTGAATGCTTGGCACAATCGCTTTTATTCCGTTTAAAGTGGTTTCTTCCACAATTTTACCGATAAATTTAGAGCCAATATAACTTTCATGGATAAATTCTTCGCCCAATTTTAATGTTCCTTTTGCATGCAATTGCGCCATACGCGCCGATGTTCCTGTACCGCAAGGGGAACGGTCTATGGCTTTGTCTCCATAAAAAACAGCATTTCTGCCTGATGAAGTTTGGTCTATCGGATTTCCGGTCCACAATAGATGGCTCACATCTCTGATGGTTTCATTTTCGGGATGCACAAACAAATTTGGATATTTTTCATTGATACGCGTTCTAACAATTTGTGAATATTGTATTAATTTACTTGCAGTAAAATTATGAACGCCGCTAAAATTTTCCTGCGGATCAACAATGGCGTAGTAATTTCCGCCATAAGCAACATCAAAAGTAAGTTCGCCCAATTCCGGACAATCAACCGTTAATCCTTCCGCAGCCAAATACGATTTTACATTGATCAATTTCACCCAATCCACTTTTTTGCCAGTTTTTTGATATTCAATTTGCACTAATCCGGCTGGTGCTTCCATCCTTATTTTTCCAGGAATTTTTGGTGTTATCAAACCTTCTTCAATGGCAATGGTTACCGTGCCGATAGTTCCGTGGCCGCACATAGGCAAGCAGCCGGAAGTTTCAATAAACAAAATCGAAAAATCATTTTCGGCTTGATGCGGCGGAAATAAAATGCTTCCGCTCATCATATCGTGTCCGCGCGGCTCAAACATCAATCCTTTGCGAATCCAGTCGAATTCTTTCAAAAAATGCTGACGCTTTACGCTCATATCGGCACCAATTAAATTCGGCCCTCCACCGGTAACAACGCGAACCGGATTTCCGCAGGTGTGCGCATCAATGCAAAAAAATGTTTTTCGGCCCATGATTATTTTAATAAAGGTTCGATGGTGCTTTTTCCGTCAATAATTCTTGAAATTACCAGCGGATTTTCATCCTTCAGTTCATTTGGCAATAAACTATTTGGCCAGCTTTGAAAACTAAACGGACGCACCCAACGTTTTATGGAATTGATGCCCACTGCGGTAAATCGGCTGTCGGTTGATGCCGGATAAGGACCCCCATGAACCATTGCGGCACAAACCTCGACACCAGTTGGAACGCCATTAAAAATAATGCGTCCAACCCTGTTTTGAAGGGCATTTATAACCTTATTATAATTTTCCAATTCATCATTTTCGGCCAACACCGTTCCCGTTAACTGGCCTTCCAAATTGGTAATAATTTCTTCCAGTTGTTGTGCGTTTTCACACTGAACCACCATAGAAAATGGTCCGAAAACTTCCTGATGCAATGCCGAGTTCTGTAAAAAAGTGTGGCCTTCAACAGTGGTGATAGCCTGACGTCCATAATTAGCAGCGATTTCCTCAGAAAAGATTGCCGGAGTTTGCAAACCCGCCTGTTTTTGCATTGCCGCTTTTTTGGTTTCGTAAGCGCCAATAATGTTTGGGTGCAACATACAAGTAGGTTCGATTTTGACAATTTCTTCCGATAATTTTTGAATAAAATTGGTTAAATCGATTCCTTTAATTCCCAATATTAATCCGGGATTTGTGCAAAATTGCCCTGAACTTAATGTGATAGAACCTGCATAAGTTTTTGCCCATTCAGTTCCTTTATTTTTAGCGGCTTGCGGCAAAATGATCACCGGATTTACGCTTCCCATTTCGGCAAAAACAGGAATGGGCTCCGGACGTTGAGAGGCTAAATTGTACAAAGCTCTTCCGCCGCCAACGCTTCCCGTAAATCCTACCGCTTTTACCTGCGGATGTTTCACCAATGCAACGCCAACTTCAATGCCGCTACTGTTTAAATTTGAAAACACGCCATTTGGCATTCCGGTTTTTTCGGCAGCATTTATGATTGCTGATGCGACCAATTCACCTGTTCCGGCGTGCATTGGATGCGATTTTAC
>JAWOHJ010000274.1:0-3126 GCA_046485225.1 Lutibacter sp.
TTCATTGTTGTACATAACTCCATTTAAATCGGTAAATTGAAATTCAGGGAAGTTTTTGCCCTCCATTTCATAGTGTTTATAGGAGACAGTAGCTGTGTTTTTAACGGTATTTCCAATATCTTTATTCGCATTTTTATTTAGCTTGAAAAGTTGGTAATAAGTGTTTGCGTTTTTTGAAATTAGTTTTAAAGGAATATAATCTCCAGAAGTTAAATTTTTCAAAAAAGACTCTTTAGTTATCATTTTTGAGTCGTTATCAATTGCAAGAAAATCGGAGGATAATTTTATATTGTCATTGTGATAAGTCCACCATTTCATATAATCTTCTTGGATATTTTCGGAATCTACATTGGGTTGTCCGTAATCAGTTTTTTTTGAACAGGAAACCATTAATAAAATGGAAATTGACAAGGTAAGTAAAATGTTTTTTTTCATAGCTTTTCTTTGTTTTAAATGATGTCCAACGTGTTTGTAAATGACTTGTGTGACTTAAAAATCAGAGATTTTTTCGCCTCCGTCCTATTATTATTGGCTGTTTGTCGGTTTGAACTAAATTTGATTTGATCATAAATTTTATACAGTGTTGGCATTGGTATTTTTCTTTTCAATTAATCTCTTAACTCCAAATATTATAAGTTGAATTACCAAAATCAGAAATGCCAAAATTGTATATGGAATTATCAAAAATGGTAATCTCTCTTTTGCTTTTTTGTGGTTTTCAGTTTTGAAAGTCAAATCAAGACCAAATATTCCGCTCAATTCATTTTCTACTCCAGCAATTCCGCTAAATGGTGTGCTTATTAATTCTCCATTTTTATTGAATAATAAATAAGTAGGATATGACGCCACGCCTAATTCTTTTACAAAACTGTTATCACTTTTGTTGTCATTATAAAAAGTCCAACTTTTGTTGTCAGAAATTAAGAAATTCCAAGGTTTAGGTTTCTGTTCAAGAAGATATTCAGTCGCTTGTTTTGAGTCAACACTTATACTCATAATGGCTAATTCCGAATCGTATTTTTTTAGAAGTTCAGGAAAAAACTTCATTTCATCCAAGCAAGGTTGACAAGCTTGAAACCAAAAATCCACTAAAAGAACTTTTCCTTTATAATCGCTGAATGATTTTAATTCACCGAATTGATTTTCTAACTTAAAATTCGGGATTCCATTGTCCGCGTTTATAGCATTAATGTTTGTTAGAAAAATGTAAACAACTATTGCTAATAAAAAATACATAGCAAATAGTCCAATAACATATCTTTTTATAAATCGTAATACTCTTTTTTTTGTCATTCAAATTCTGATTTTAAAATCTTTAGCTGGTCGTTCTCCTATTAATGTCAACGAGTTTGTATTAAGATTTGTGCGGCTTAAAAAACATCAATTTTTCCGCCTCCATCCTATTATTATTGACTATTTGTCGGTTTGAACTAAATCCGCATTGCGCTTAAACGAGTTAAGGCGACAGCCTCTGTTATTTTAGTTTTTCAAGTATTTCAATTATTTCATTTCCTTCGCCCATTTTCAAAACTCCCCCTTCCATTCTATCATAAGGGATTCCGCCTTTTACATATTTTAAAACACCATCTTTATCTAAAAACAGGTTCATCGGATAGGCTTTTATGCCCAATAAATTAATAAATTTTTTAGCATTAACCAGGTGTTTAAAATTAAACGGGTGCTTTTTTAAAAAATTCCTGACCTCTTTTTCATTTTCGTAAGTAATCGAAATAAAATTAAAATTGTCTTTATATTTTTCCGCAATTTTATTCAAAACAGGCATTTCGTCTATGCAGGGTGCGCATTTGGCAAACCAAAAATTGATCATCGTAGGCTTACCTTTTAATTCTTCCGAGCTAAAGTTTTCGTTCGTCAAAGTCTTTAAATCAAATACAGGAAATTCCTTGTTTTTATACTCAGACAGCGGTCCGTGATTTAACAGTTTGTCGCTCTTTTTATCACTTAAAGCGAAAGTAATTTTAGAAATTACAGAATCATTTTTAGTTTCTGTTTCTTCAACAGTTAAACTTCCATAAGCCTGTTTACCAAGTATCTTAGTTAATTTAGCAACTTGTTCAGCCAGTCTTTCAGTGGCCTCTGCTTCTGTAATTCTGTTTTTTCCATCGGTTGTATAGTATTGTGTCTGCGAAAATGAAGTGATGGAAATTAACAACAGGCATACGGTAATTAAATTTTTCATAAGCTTTTTTTAATAGTGGTTAACCTGCCATAGCACTACTAACATTTCCGGGAGCACATAAAATAGGTTTGCATAAAAGTTTATTGAATAACTTTCAGCAAGGATATATAATTTAAGTACCGGGATTATTTAGCAATTTTCACAAGTATTATCCTCAAATATAGTTTTTTTTATGGTTAAAAAAAACAGATTCGTTTATTTATATCAATTCCCGATCATTAAAAATATTGCTTGCCAAACAGAAAAATGGATTTTGTTAAAAAACAGGATTGCTTTTAACAGGTTTAAAAAGAAATTAAATTAATTGCGTTTTGTAAAAGAAATAGGTTATATTTGAAGTATCTCGTTGTCGCTAGGCAACTTATCTTTCTCAGCTGTCTGCCATTTTATTTAATTGGCGCAGCTTAAATAGGTTTTTAGAAATTATTATTCATAGCATAATTTGTACAGGCTTATTTATAGCAATTTTTTTTCCCACTTCGTTTACGCAATTTTCGAGGTGGGTTTTTTATTTAAAATCTTCCTGAGCTTCAAAAATTTGCCTGCACAGTATTTTTGATGAAGCCTATTGTTTATTTTTTTAGAAATTTTCTTGACTGCCATGCACCAGACGACCAAAGCGCCCAGACGATAAGCACCGGTTGAAAGAAAAGTCGGATCAACCGGGCACTGTCAGAATTTAAAGCACCAAAAGCATCTTTTCCGTTAAGGTATTGGGCTATATTTCCCGGAAACACCAGGATAAAGAAGATAGCCAACACCCACCCTATTGTAATCCGTTGCTTTTTCCACAACAGCAAAGCCAGCCCTAAGGTGATCTCAACAATGCCGGACAATAGGACCACCAAATCTTTGCCCATCGGAACCCAGTCAGGAACCTGAGCCTGAAATTCGATGCGGTTAAAAGTAAGATGGCTAAGGCCGGC
>JAWOHJ010000282.1:0-3715 GCA_046485225.1 Lutibacter sp.
AATAAAATACCCAACGCAATTAACGTCCCTAAAATTGATGCTAATAAATTTCCTAAAAATTTCATGTAAACCTTGAATTTAAAAATCGAAAAAAAGTTTGTAAATGTTTATAAATTGACGTGCAAAGATATGTATTTATCTGATACTTTTCTTTTCTTTGCATTCACTTTATGCAAATTTTAAGACCTACATATTTATCATTGGGGAGCAACCAGGGAAACAAGCTTGAGAATTTACAGCAGGCTGTTGATTTGATTGCTGAAAAAATAGGCGCAATTAATAAGATTTCTGCTTTGTACAAAACGGAATCCTGGGGTTTCAAAAGTGATGATTTTCTAAATATCTGCATTCAAATTTCCACAGGCTTAAACCCGGAAAACCTTTTAAAATATATTCACGAAATTGAAGTTTTATTGGGCAGAAAAAGAGATTCTGAAACAGGTTATAAAGCCCGAAATATTGATATTGATGTATTGCTTTTTGATACTGAGATTATTTTATCAAAAGAACTTATGGTGCCTCATAAAGATATGTTGAACAGGAAATTTGTAATGGTTCCCTTGGCTGAAATTGCACCCAATTTAATTCATCCCATCACTAAACAGCGCATACAAACTTGTCTGGAAAATTGCGCCGACAACACACTGGTTGAAAAAACTGACTTAACGCTTAAACGCCCGGCTTCACTCTCAGAAAAATTCAATTACATCGCTATTGAAGGAAATATTGGCTCAGGTAAAACAACACTTGCTACGATGATTGCGGAAGATTTTAATGCAAAAATTATATTGGAACGCTTTGCCGACAATCCGTTTTTACCGAAATTTTACGAGGACAATGATCGTTATGCTTTTCCGCTGGAAATGAGTTTTTTGGCCGACAGGTATTCTCAGCTTTCAGATGATTTGGCGCAGTTTGATTTGTTTAAAAACTTTATCGTATCGGATTATTACATTTTTAAGTCGCTTATTTTTGCACAAGTCACTTTGCAAAAAGATGAATTTTATTTGTACAGAAAGATGTTCGACATTATGTATAAAGAAATTTCAAAACCCGATTTATACATTTATCTTTATCAGGATACGCCTCAATTAATCAAAAATATTAAAAAAAGAGGCCGAGATTATGAACAAAATATTGCGCCGGAATATTTAGATAAAATTCACCAAGGCTATTCAAGTTTTATTAAAACAGAAGAAAATCTGAAAACACTAATCATTGATGTTTCTCAAAAAGATTTTTTAAACAATCCGGATGAATACAAAGAAATTATAGCGCTGATCAAAGCGCAATAGTTGCTTGTTGTGGATGTTTCAAGTTTCAAGAACCAAACGAATCAACAAATAAACAATTCAACTTATAACTATTTCTTCAGCTCCAGTTTTTCTGCAAAATAATCGCAAAAATCGAGCATAGTTGCGCTCATTTTATGGTCATTTGTTGCGCGGTCAAAGGAAGTTGCCATAGAAACCAACGTTTCATGAAAAAATTGTTTCATTTCATCGATGGGCATATCTTTTGTCCACAAATCCATGCGAAGTGTTTCTTTTTTTTCAGGATTCCAAACGGAAATCATCAAGGCTTTTGATTTCGCATCCTTAATTTCGCCGTCATCGGCTGTCCAGTTTATTGTTTCAGGCACTTTATTTTCGTCCAAGCCTACAATAAATTCTATTTTTGATGATTGTACTACTGCCATTACTTTTTTGGTTTATATTTCGATTTATTAAAAATTTCTTCAGCATCGGTTTGTAAAAGTTGCTGTAAAGTTACATCATTATTGTTCATATAGGATCGTACAATTTGCCAGCCCAACCAAACTCCTATTCTTCCTGGGGATTCTTTATCAATATCGATATAAAATTTCGAAAACGGAGCCGCTGTCATAAAGCGATCAACCAATTTTGAATCGGTGCTGTAAAGCACTTTGTTTTCTACGAAATATTTCCAAATTTGAGCTTCATTGGCCTTTGCCCATTCATATTCAGCATCGTTATATCCTATTTTTTTTGCATCAGAAACAGCAGGTAAGTAACTGTCAATCATATACATTTTTTTTCCGGCACCAACAACCAAATCTAAAAACTGTCGACCCTTATCTGCTTTAAAATAGCGTTCGCTTACGGCGCTGGCGATGTCAACAACCAAATGAGATTTTTCAAAATTTTGCGATAAATAAACAGGAAAATCGTGGTATACCTCACTGTCTTTCCCCAAATACATATCCAATGAAACAAACAGCAAACTGTCTGCATAAACAATTTTGCTCTGGTAATCCAAATTTGTGATTAACGTAATTATTTTAGGAGTTTCAAAATCTGGATGGTAATATTTTACGTGTTTAAAAAGGTCTTTAATTTGGGTTTTTTCATTTTCAAAATCGTCAAACACCAGTTGCGATTTTTGGTATAATTCCCTTTCTTCTTCATCTCTTATTTTATTGAGCCAAATACTGTCGTTTTGTTCAGGAAACAAATAAGGAAATTCATTTTTGACTTTTTGAAGCGTTGTTTCATCGGCTTCATAAAATTTTTTTTCAAACCTGTTTACTGAAAGGGTTATGTCAGCTTGATCATCGAAAAGAGCTTCTTGAGATCGCATCAGAATATGATTTTATCATCATCGAGGATGACCCCTATAGCGAGTTGGTTTTCGAAGGGGAACCAATCCCTTCGATTAAATCACTTGATAAAAAAGGCCGAGTGATTTACATTGGGACGTTTTCCAAGGTTCTTGCCCCGGGGTTCCGACTTGCCTGGGTGGTCGCTTCCGAGGAGATTATCAATAAATTCTCCATGACCAAACAATCCAGCGACCTGTGTTCGAATATGTTTGTTCAATATGTTGCCTATGAGTACATCAAAGGCGGGTATTTGGACGTTCAGATTAAACACATTAAGAAACTCTATCATCATAAACGGGATGTGATGTTACAAGCACTTAAGGATTATTTTCCTAAAGAAGCGAAATGGACTGTCCCGGGAGGAGGCCTGTTTCTCTGGGTTACCTTACCGAAAAATGTCAATACCCGTCTGATGTTCAAACGAGCGGTCGCAAAGAGGGTCGCTTATGTGGTTGGTGACGCGTTCTACCCGGATAGTAGCAACTATAACTCCATGCGTTTGAATTTTTCTTATTCTGATGATGAGGTCATCAGGGAAGGAATTAAGCGTCTTGCTGAGGTTATAAATGAGGAGATGACAACAACTCCGTATGACCGTGATGAATACGTGGCAGGGGTCTAAGTTCTTATCTTTTTTCCTTATTTTTTTTTCCGTTTCTTACAAAAGAGCAGACGATCTGCAAAGAAAATCAGCCTCACTAACTTTAAATAACCAAACACTATTGCGGAACGTTATATCTGAAGGGTGATTAACCTGGGCAACATACGGCAGACGCATATAAAAAACGTGGCAATCGACTTAGTTAAGAAATATCCGGATCAGTTCTCTGGTGATTTTCAGAACAATAAAGAAAAGGTAGACTCCCTAATAATAACCAGTAGTAAGTTGTTACGAAATCGTATAGCTGGGTATATCACTCGTTACGTGGTTTCTAGGGGTAAGTCTAAACCAAGTCGACCCATTTCTGAGTAGCATCCCAATATTTATTTTCTAGGCTGAACTATTCTCTGACGGTGACGACACTATGACAATACAAGACGCTCTAACGTCCCTCCAAAAGGGGCGTTTTATCCTCATTTATGATAACGACT
>JAWOHJ010000319.1:0-7555 GCA_046485225.1 Lutibacter sp.
TATTAATGATAAAACGAGCATAACAAATTTTGATACACAAAGAAATGAGTAATGGCGAACTGCATCTGTACCAATAAAAAATAAATAATAAACAGATGAAAAGAAAAAAGAAGATTAATATTAATCCCGCAAATAGCGGGATTTTTTTGTTTTAAAATTAATCCGAGAATAAAACGCCTGATCTCAGTAAAAAAAATCTGGAAAATAATTCTGAATTTGAGGAAATTTCTTTTTAAAATAATTAACGAGTTAATTTAGTTTGTTATTTTAATTTAGCGGTTTTACGACAAACAACATTAAAAAAATAATTATGCCAACAAAAAAAGAATCAGCACAACATTTTTTAAAACTTGCCGCTGCAGGGAAATCAAGAGAAGCATTTAATCTCTATGTTGGGATGGATTTTAAACACCACAATGTTTATTTTAAAGGAGACGCTAATACTTTAATGATTGCAATTGAAGAAGACGCTAAAATGAACCCTGATAAAATTTTTGAAATTCAACGCGCTTTGGAAGATGGTGACTTGGTTGCGGTTCATTCTCGTTTCCGTCAAAATCCGAACGATGCAGATTATGCCGTGATGCATATTTTCCGTTTTGAAGGAAATAAAGTTGTAGAACTTTGGGATCTTGCACAAGCCGCTCCTGCCGAAATGATCAATGAAAATGGGATGTTTTAAGATGATATTGTAAGAAGTAAAGCGGCTTTTTTTATTTCACATAAATCCGGTTTCCGTGTAAATATTCGGAAGGTCTTTTTCCTAAAATCTTTAAAAAAGTATTGCTGAAGGTAGGCAAACTGCTGTAACCAACCATCAATGCAATTTCGCCGATGGTGTATTTCTTTTCAAGCACGTATTCTAGCGCTTTAAACATTCTAAGCAAGGTGTAATAATGAATAAAAGTCATTTTTAAATCGCTTTTAAACAATCTGTGCAACGAGCGTTCACTCATTCCCAAATGAGAAGCAATTTCTGTCAGCGAAATATTTTTGTCTAAATTGTCTTTTAAATAAACCAGGATTTTTTCGAGTCTGGGATCTTTTGGACGCGGGAGCGTCAGCATCAATGGACCGGTTGAAATTTGCGCCAACAACACTTTAAAAGCAGCCACCACAGGAAATCTTTTTGCGTCAGTTTCAAGAATATCGCCATCCCATTTTCGCGTATAGCACAACAATTGCCACAACAATTCATTCACTGGATAAATTCCTTCTTTCTGATAAAACGGGACATCGGTTTTTTCTACAGGGAAATACAAGTTGCGCATAATCACTTCAGGCGTACTGGGATAGATGGCATGTTCAACATCGGGAGGAATCCACATATAATGTCTTGCGGGCAAAAAGTGTGTTTTACTTCCTGTTTTTATGTAAACAATTCCGCCTTCGGTATAAATAAATTGTCCTTTTTTATGAGAATGCATTTCAATAAAAAGCTCTCCCATCAAATCGTGATGACAGTAAATACTGCTATCAATTTTATCAACTTCGGTTAAATAATATTTCTCTTTGGCATTGTTTTCGTTCATTTGGCAGAATTGAATAAATCATTGACCATTTTAAATATATGGCTAATATATAGAATTGCTACATTGCATCCCTCAATGATTTGGTTTTCATTTTATTTGAGCAAATTAGTGCTAATTTTTTAAATAAATTACATGAAAAACAACAAAGAAGTAAGGATGGAGCGAATTCTATTCGAGAATTATAAACATATCATTTTTACGCCTGAAGAGGCTGCGAAATTTATCAAAAACAATTCAATTGTTGGCGTAAGCGGTTTTACAAAAGCCGGAGACAGCAAATCCGTATTGCCAGCTTTTGCAAAACGTGCCGAAACAGAAGATGTGAAAATCACCCTTTTAAGCGGGGCTTCTCTTGGCTATGATACCGATGCCGATTTGGCAAAAAACCATGCCATTTATAAAAGAATGCCTTTTCAGGCCGATCCAACTTTACGTAAATCGATCAATACAGGCGAAGTGTTGTATGTGGACCAGCATTTAAGTGAAACTGCGGAAATGTTGCACAACCAACATTTGCCAAAAGTGGATATGGCCATTATTGAAGCCACTTATATCGATGCAAACGGGTTTATTATTCCAACAACATCGGTAGGGAATTCAGCAAATTTTGCTGCTTTGGCCGATGAAATCATTATTGAAGTAAACGTATCTATCCCTTTATCTTTTAAAGGAATTCATGATGTATTTATTCCGAAGCCTTATCCAAACAGAAACATTATAGCCATTACCGATCCTGAGACCAGAATTGGAACGGAGTACATAAAAATTGATCCTAAAAAAGTTATCGCGGTAGTGTTTACGGATCGTCCGGACAGTCCGGCAAAAATCTCCGCGCCCGATGAAAACACCACTGCCATTGCCCAGCACATTCTTAAATTTTTGGAAAATGAAGTATTAGAAGGAAGGCTGACCAATTCATTATTGCCTATTCAGGTAGGAATCGGAAAAATAGCAAATTCCGTATTATCGGGTTTTGTAAACAGTCCTTTCGAAAATTTGACGATGTATTCAGAAGTATTGCAAGACAGCACTTTTGAATTGTTTGATGCCGGTAAAATGATATTCGCTTCTGCTTCATCCATCACCGTTTCCGAAGAATGTTATAAAAAATTTATTGGAAACTTTAAAGATTATAAAAACAAAATTGTGTTAAGGCCACAAAATATCAGTAATGCTGCTGAGGTTATACGCAGACTGGGAATTATTGCCATAAACACTGCCATTGAATTTGATATTTATGGAAACGTTAATTCAACACATTTGGGAGGAACGCATATGATGAACGGCATTGGAGGATCAGGAGATTTTGCCAGAAGTGCCTATTTAAGCATTTTTGTTTGTCCGTCATCATCCAAAAACAACACCATTTCTCACGTTGTTCCTATGGTTTCACATCATGACCATACAGAACATGATGTTGATATTTTGGTAACAGAACAAGGTTTGGCCGATTTAAGAGGGTTGGCGCCAAAAGAACGCGCTCAAGTTATAATCGACAATTGTATGCATCCGGAATACAAAGAGCAAATGCAGGATTATGTTGAAGAAGCCCTTAAAAGTGGCGGACAAACACCGCATGTGATGGAAAAAGCATTTAGCTGGCATCTCGATTTAAAAAGCACCGGCACCATGAAAAAATTGGTCGAAGCAGTATTATAATAGTTTGGTTAATTATCTTTAAGAGCTCCTTTTTAAGGAGCTTTTTTAGTTTTGAAAAATTAAATCTTAATCAGAAAAATAAATAAATTCATAAAAATTTCATTTAAAACTTCAATTCCATTGCAAATAAAAAGCACTATTTAAATAGTTTTTTGATATTTTTTTAAAAATAAAAATGCTCAGAAAATAATGGTTTTTATCCTGTTATGTAACATTTATTTTTTGAACTATGATAAATGTTAGCTTTCCTTTACTTCAATAATGGTTAACTTTGTGACTTATGATTTTTTAAATTAACCAATATTATGAGCGATTCTAAAAAACAGAGCGAAGCTTTATTATACCACCAATACCCGAGTCCGGGCAAAATTCAAGTAGTTCCAACAAAAAAGCATGCGACCCAGCGCGATTTATCACTGGCATATTCGCCTGGTGTGGCGGAGCCGTGTTTGGCCATCGAAAAAAATCCCGATGATGTTTATAAATATACTGCAAAAGGAAATTTAGTGGCCGTGATTTCTAACGGTACTGCAGTTTTAGGATTAGGAGACATTGGCGCAATGGCAGGAAAACCGGTTATGGAAGGTAAAGGATTGTTGTTTAAAATATTCGCGGATATTGATGTTTTTGATATTGAAGTGGACACACACGATGTGGAGAAATTTATTGAAACAGTAAAAAATATCTCAGTAACTTTTGGAGGCATCAATCTGGAAGACATAAAAGCGCCGGAAGCTTTCGAAATCGAACGCAGACTAAAAGAAGAATTGGATATTCCGGTAATGCATGACGATCAACATGGTACGGCAATCATTTCTGCAGCGGCGTTAAAAAATGCGGTTGAAATTATTGGAAAAGACATTTCAGAAGTTAAAATCGTGGTGAGTGGCGCAGGCGCTGCAGCTATTTCTTGTTCAAGATTGTATTTGGCAATTGGCGCCACAAGAGGAAACTTGGTGATGTGCGACAGTAAAGGCGTTATCAGAAAAGATGCTCCTAATTTAAATGCCCAAAAAGCAGAGTTCGCTACCGACCGTGATTTACATACGTTGGAAGAAGCAATGGTTGATTCAGATGTTTTTATAGGTCTTTCAAAAGGAGATCTTGTAACACCTGCAATGTTGATGACCATGGCAAATGACCCAATCGTTTTTGCGATGGCAAATCCAAATCCTGAAATTGAATACGATTTGGCAGTGGCAACACGAAAAGATATAATAATGGCGACCGGACGATCAGATTATCCTAATCAGGTAAACAATGTGCTTGGTTTTCCATATATTTTTAGAGGTGCCTTAGACGTAAGAGCCACTAAAATTAATGAAGAAATGAAATTAGCGGCGGTTCATGCCTTGGCAAATTTAGCCAAAGAGACCGTTCCGGAACATTTAAACATTCTGTACGGAAAAACCAATATTAAATTTGGCAGAGAGTATATTATCCCTAAACCATTTGACCACAGATTAATTACGGAAGTTCCGCCGGCAGTAGCAAAAGCAGCTATGGAATCGGGCGTTGCAAAAGAACCAATTACAGATTGGGAAGCATACAAAGAAAGATTGGCAGAAAGATTGGGAACAGGAAGCAAGTTGATGCGTATGTTGATGTCTCGTGCAAAAGATGATCCAAAAACCATCATTATAGCTGAAGCAGATCATTTAGATGTGTTAAAAGCAGCACAAATTATTCATGATGAAGGTATTGGAAAACCTATTTTATTGGGTAACAAAAAAATCATTAAAGAGTTAATGAAGGAAATAAATTTTACTGCGGATGTAAAAATTTTGGATCCTAAATGTGATGAGGAAGAAGAACGAAGAAACAGATATGCGCAAGTATATTGGGAAAAAAGACAACGTAATGGCGTAACGCTATTAACTGCCCAAAATTTAATGCGTGAACGCAATTACTTTGCGGCCATGCTGTTAAATGAAGGAGAAGGCGATTCTTTAATTACCGGATATTCAAGAGCTTATCCAACAGTGGTGAAGCCAATGATTGAGTTAATCGGCAAAGAGAAAGGCGTAAAGCGTATTGCTGCCACAAATATTATGTTGACAAAAAGAGGGCCGATTTTCTTTTCAGATACCGCAATAAATATTGATCCAACGGCTGAAGAATTGGCAAATATTGCTTATATGACCAGCGTTTCCATGAAGATGTTTGGATTTGAACCTAATTTGGCTATGTTGTCATTTTCTAATTTTGGATCATCCCCATCTCCATTAGCCGATAAAGTTGCGCAAGCAGTTGAAATTATGCACAAAAGATATCCGGAAGTGAATGTGGATGGTGAAATTCAAGCCGACTTTGCGTTGAATCCTAAATTAATGAAAGATAAATTTCCTTTTTCCAGGTTAACCGACAAAAAAGTAAACGGTTTAATTTTTCCAAGTCTGGAATCAGCAAATATTGGTTACAAACTCATGAAAGAATTTGATCAAATAGTATCCATCGGACCTATTATTATGGGACTTCAAAAACCGGTTCATATTCTTCAGCTTGGTGCCGGTGTTGATGAAATTGTGAACATGGCTTGCGTAGCCATTGTGCATGCTCAGGAAAAAATGAATAATCAGTAATATTTTACTACATTTGGGAGTCCATAGAAAAAGTGAAATATGATAACGCACATAAGAGGAAAATTAGTTGAAAAAAATCCAACGTTTGCTGTTGTTGAAACAAATGGCGTCGGTTATTGGCTTAACATTTCTCTAAACACCTATTCTCAACTACCAGACAATGAATTTGTTATGCTGTATACGCATCTTTCTATCAAGGAAGATGCGCATACTTTATATGGATTTATCAACAAAACCGAACGCGAAATTTTTAGATTGCTTATTTCCGTTTCTGGCGTTGGTCCAAGTATTGCCCGCACCATGTTATCATCCATGACCACCGATGAAATTCAGCAGGCCATCGCTTCAAATAATGTTTCTGTGATTCAATCCGTTAAAGGAATAGGCGTAAAAACCGCACAACGCGTTTTGGTCGATTTGAGAGATAAAATTTCCAAAACTTATGCTATTGATGAAGTTTACGTGAGCCAAAGCAATACGATTAAAAATGAAGCGTTATCAGCATTAGAGGTCTTAGGATTTAATAAAAAACAAGTTGAAAAAGTTGTGGATAAAATCCTGCTCGAGGACAAAAACCTTAGTGTAGAGATTTTGATAAAAAACGCATTGAAAAATTTATAAAAATTGGAAAACAAGCGAACTATATTTAAAACATATATTTTATTTTTTTTCTTTTTGCTTTTTCTGTCAGCAGTTAAAGCACAAACACCTCCTATTTTACAGCCAACCGATACTACAATTGTTGGAAAAGCAACAGATACCATAAAATTAAAATACCCATTTAAAAGATTTCAGGAAGGAAGCTTGTTTTTAACTGACCCAAAGCAATCGGAAATTATTTATGATACGAAGCTTGGGAAATATATGATTGTTGAAAAAATTGGAGATTATTATGTGCAGTATCCAATTTTTATGTCTCAGGAAGAGTACAAACAATACCAGCTAAAAAAAGACATGCTTGCTTATTATAAAAGCAAAATCAGCGCAACCAATCCTAAAAAAGCCGGAAGTGCCGATGAACAAAAAAATTTATTGCCAACTTATTACGTAAAATCAGATTTTTTTCAATCGATTTTTGGAGGAAATACCATTGAAGTGAATCCGCAGGGATCGGTGTTGGTAAAGTTGGGAATGCTGTATCAAAAAGTGGATAATCCGCAGTTGTCTGAACGCAACAGAAAAAGTACCACTTTCGATTTTAATCAGGAAATTAGCGCGAGCATCTTGGCAAAAGTTGGAACCAAGTTAAAAGTTTCAGCCCAATACGACACACAATCAACCTTTAATTTCCAGAATCAGATAAAGTTGGAATACACGCCAACGGAAGATGACATCCTACAAAAAATCGAAGTCGGGAATGTAAGCATGCCTTTAAAAAACTCTTTAATTGTTGGTGCCCAAAGTTTATTTGGGGTTAAAACAGAACTGCAATTTGGAAAAACATCTGTTACAGGTGTTTTTGCTGAACAAAAATCGCAAACAAAAACGGTGGCTGCGCAAGGCGGTTCCACCATTCAGGAATTTGAATTGCATGCAACAGATTACGATGAAAACAGGCATTTCTTTTTGGCGCAATATTTTAGAGATCAATACAATAGTGCATTAAAATTTTTTCCATTAATTAGCAGTGCGGTAAATATCACAAAAGTGGAAGTTTGGGTCACCAACAGAAATGCCACAACCATTGACATTAGAAATATTGTGGCACTTTCCGATATTGGAGAAGGCGATCCTACAAATATTGGTCCGGCCAACGTTACGCCGGTTCCGGGGGCATTATTC
>JAWOHJ010000329.1:0-8533 GCA_046485225.1 Lutibacter sp.
AAAAAACTTTTTAAAAAACTATAAATCGCTGATTAATTGCGCTTTAAAATTTTCAATTTTAAACAATTTATTTTTAAAATTTAACCGTTTATATAAAATATATTGCATTTTGTTAGATTGTTTTATCTGTTGTTTTTTATATGGCTTTAAGATATTCATTTACTTTAATGATAAACACGATTTGGTTTTATCATTTTAAGTTCTCACAAATCAAAAAAAATATTTCGAATTAACCAGCTGACACTAATCACATTAGGCAGCGCAATCGTTTATACAATTAATTTAACTAAAAACTAAAATTATGAAAAACCAATTTACCTCACGAATTGTAAAATTTACATTCGCATTCATGTTTATTGTATTAGCTTCTTCTTGCAGTGAAGACAATGACGCTATGGATGCCGCCGTTTTGGCACAAGAAAATAATGAAATAGCAGCCAAAGGCGCTAAAGTTAGCGCAGCAGCTGCAGTTGAAGGCTCTTTTAATTTACCAAGTCAAGTTTGTGCAGGAGAACCAGCAGACTTTTGTTTTACTGCCCCTATAGGTACCAATTTACAAGTGCAACAATTGATTGCTGGAGAGTGGGAGCAAGTTTATCAAAGTTCACAATCTACCTTAGCTAATCCGTGTTTTCCGCTTACATTCGCCACAGCAGGAGATTACCAATTAAGATATAAAATAGGTTCTGGAGGATTTTCTGCACCAGTAACTGTTACTGTAATAAATTGCGGTTGTGATGAAAGTTTTAATTATGCTGCTAATGGCGGCGGAAGCTATACTTTTACTTACATTCCTGCTGAAGATTTAGAAAACGCAAATTTGGTTTTCACATTTGCTCAAGGCGTAACTGTTACAGGATTAACCGACTGGTCTTCTAACGGCGTAACAATGCAAAAAACTATGAATTTAGAAGCTTGTACAACTTATACTTGGACAGTTACACTTACACCTAATTGCAGTGGTAATTCTAATAACAGCAATGTGTGGACAGATTTCAAAGTTGTCAATAATGATGGTGATCTTTTGAATGATTCAAAGAAAAATAATAAAACTCCAAATATTGTTATTTCTTGTAACTAATATTTGCTACTAAATAATCTTAAAGCCACGGGAATAGATCTCGTGGCTTTTTTATTTATTGTTATATCACAAAATCTATTTTAATTAAAAAAGGGCGAAAGAATTAAATCTTTCGCCCTTTTTATATCAAATAATCAAACAAAGTTTTTTATCATTTATATGCCAAACCTTCTTTTACTGTTCCATGTAGTGCTTTTAGAATTTCTAAAATCGATGGTGTTTGGTCTTGTTTTTCGGCCTTGATTTATAATGTTTTTAGTGGTTTCCATAACGGTTGGTGTTAGTAATTAATGCTGGTACAAATATACAATATCTTTTAGATTTAAAAAAGCTTTTTATTAGATATTTCACATTATTTTAACGTTTAATTTTACATATGTTAATTATTTAGCGCATTTAAATACTTTTATTTACATTATTCATAATAAAAAAAGATGTTACGTATGGCCTGTATAACACTTTTCAATTAAAACTGTAAAGAATTCAAATAATTAACCAAATAGGTAATAGGCCATTGGGAAAACAGCCAATATGCCAATAGAATATATTAAAAGATAAAAGAATTGAAATCTTGAAGGATTGAACATTTAAAACAAATAAACGACTCAACAAACAAACGATTAAACAGTAAAAAAGCTATTTAGAAGGATCCAGCGGAATTTTTCCTGAAAGAATATCGAAATACATTTTAAAATCGGAGCGCAGACTCCACAGCGGATATTGAAAAGTAACCGGCTTGTTTTTTTCAAAAAAGAAATGGCCAACCCAGGCAAAACCATAACCGGCAATGGGAACTGCAATCCACAATTTGGGAATGTTATGGTAAACCGCGGTAAATGCCAAAGCGAGAACAATGGTTGTGCCAATCACATGCAGCAAACGGCAAATTTTATTGCTGTGCTGTTTCAAATAAAAGGGATAAAACTCCTCAAACGATTTTATGCGATCTTCCATAAAACAAATGTATTTAAATAATGTTGAATGTTGAATTATAAATTTTGAATTTAGATTATATTATTTTGATTTTCAGTTCAATAAAAAACACACCTCCCACTTCAGCTAAGCTCAGTACAGGTCTCGAAAGCGGAATTTGATTCGCTGAACTTCTGACTTCTGACTTCGGTCTTCGGTCTTTCACCTTTATTTGAGCAAATACGTAAATCCAACCATCACATTTCCTTTTGGCATAGGTACCAAATTGGTTTCGGTATATTCCGCATTGAAGATGTTATTTGCGGACAATGAAAACTCCATATTATTTTTAAGCGTGGCTCCTATTTTTGCATCAACCACATGGTAATGCTGCCCGTTAGTTCTTTCTACATATCTATATGATAGGTGCTGGCTAAACAATGGACAGAATTTTGTTGAAATACCCGAAGATAATTGGTGCTTGATACTATTGATAGAATATTGCGTGAATTGCACTTGATTGTCTTTAATCACATCCTCAATAAAACTGTAACCCAAATTTAATTTTTGCAGGTATTTTCCTATTTTAAATTGGTAATTCATATTTGTTTCCAAACCTTGCGCAACCACTTCGCTAAAGTTTCTGGCTTCCCATTTATCGGTTTCATTGTCTTTGGTCCAGTCAATTAAATTATCCGATTTTCTGTTGAAAAAAGCCACATCCATTTGAAAATTGTAATCTGTAAATTTTAAGCCTAATTCTTCAGCCAAAGCTGATTCGGCCTCCAAATCAGCATTTCCTTTGGTGGTTGGTCCTACATAATACAAATCGGTAAAAGTGGGTACACGATACGTATAGCCGATATTTCCGTACAATTTAACTTTTTCTGAAATGCGGTAACCCATATCCAATCCGGGGAAGGCTTTGGTGTCAAAATCCGAATAAGAGCTTATGGCAACTCCGGGCGTGATGTCTAGCTTATCGTTCAACAATTCAAAACGGTGCTCAATAAAACCTGTGATGGCAGTTCTTTGGTGATTGCCCAAATTATTGCTCACCAAAAATATCCTTGAAATATCCAATCCAACACCCGTTTTTCCCAAGCTTGAATTGAAAACAACATTCGTTTCTCCGCCAACTTTATTTGAAATATGCATATTTCGGTAAAAAGAAGGGTTTTCTCTGATAAACAAATATAAATCCTGATTTCGTCTCCAATAAATTCTTCGCTTGACAATCACATTTCCTATCAAATAATCGGATGAAAGCGCTACCAAACTTGTTTGGGTTTCTTCATATTGGTCTTTAAAGGCCGGACTTGCATAAAATCCGTTGGCTCCAAATTTGCGTTCGGCAAAAGAAGTGATTAAACTATAATTTTTAAAGTTGGTTTTTAGAAAAATATTGCCATTTTTGAAGTCGGTATTAAACCTGTAACCATCAGATTCCTGGTAGCTCGCTGTCGCCAAAAAATCACCTCCGCTAAATTTTTGGCCCAAAGTGGCTTCACCTTTTTTATTGTTATAAGATCCGTAATTTAAATTGATGGCGGCAGTATTTTCCTTTACCGATTTTGTGATAATATTGATGGCACCGGTAAAAGCATTTTGTCCGTAAATACGTGCAGCCGGACCTTTAATGATTTCAATTCTTTCTATATTTTGCAAAGATAAAATACCGTTCATAGTATGATGTCCCGTTTGTGCATCATCCATTTTTACACCATCAATCAACAATAAGGTTTGGTCAAAATTTCCGCCACGAATGTATAAATCCGATTGCATGCCGTCAATTCCCCTTCTTCGGATGTCAACGCCTGCAACATTTTGCAGCACATCGGCTAAGTTGGTTGCCGCGGATTTTGTAAGATCATCATTGGTTATAATGGTGATGGTTCGGGAGGTTTTGGAAAAAGGCAGGGATATTCTGTTTGAAGTCACTTCAACTTCTTTTAATTTAACGGTGTCTTTTTGTGCGTTTGCCGAAATACTGAAAATTGACAGCAATAGGAGAAAGATAATTCGTATTCTCATCTAAATAATTTCATTGTTAGTAGTTGGCAAATCTATTAAAATGAAGTTACATAATATAAAAAAAGCCAAACTTTCGTTTGGCTTTTTTACACTTTATGCTTCGCCCGTAGGCCCAAAATTTAGTGGGATTCCGGGTTGATCAAAATCCTTTATTTCACCATGAGATTTCTCAAACCTGTGCACATTATCTGCAAGGGCTTTAACCAAGCGTTTTGCATGTTGCGGAGTTAAAATAATCCTCGATTTTACTTTAGCCTTAGGTTGCCCTGGCATTACACTGATAAAATCAACTACAAATTCAGAAACTGAATGATTGATAATCGCCAAGTTGGAATAAATTCCTTCAGCTGTTTTATCATCCAACTCAATATTGATCTGTCCTTCTCCTTTAGGTTCTTTATTGCTCATAATTAAAGTTTTGACATCATTTCTTCTTTAGGACCAACAATCATATTGTCGTAATTTTTCATTCCTGTTCCTGCCGGAATTCTTTTTCCAACAATTACATTTTCTTTCAATCCTTCCAAATAATCGATTTTACCGCTTACCGCAGCTTCATTCAATACTTTGGTTGTTTCTTGGAACGATGCAGCAGAAATAAATGATTTCGTTTGTAATGATGCTCTTGTGATCCCTTGTAAAATTTGTTCAGCAGTTGCAGGTCTTGAATCTCTGGCTTCCACCAAATTTCTGTCTTCTCTTCGCAATACGGAATTTTCGTCACGCAATTGGCGAGGCGTAATAATCTGACCTTCTTTTAAAACATCAGAATCACCCGCATTTTCAACCACTTTCAATCCGTAAATTTCATCATTTACTTCAAAGAAATCGTTTTTATGCACCAATTGGTTTTCTAAGAATAACGTATCACCGGAGTCGATAATTTTAACTTTACGCATCATTTGGCGAACGACCACCTCAAAATGCTTGTCGTTAATTTTCACCCCTTGCAAACGGTAAACTTCCTGAATTTCATTCACAATATATTCTTGAACCTTTCCGGGACCTTGAATATTTAAAATGTCATCAGGTGCTGTTGCGCCTTCTGAAAGTTGCATTCCTGCTTTAATATAATCGTTTTCCTGAACTAAGATTTGGTTAGAAAGTTTAATCAAATACCTTTTAACGTCTCCTAATTTAGATTCAACAACGATTTCACGGTTACCTCTTTTAATTTTACCGAAGGAAACTACACCGTCAATTTCCGACACAACTGCTGGATTTGATGGGTTACGCGCTTCGAATAATTCGGTTACACGTGGTAAACCTCCTGTAATATCACCTGCTTTACCAGATTTACGAGGAATTTTAACAATTATTTTACCTGCAGGTATTTTCTCACCATCTTCTACAATTAAATGAGCGCCTAAAGGCAAGTTGTACGATCTAAGTACATTGTCTTTTTTATCTTTTAACAATAATGTTGGAATTGTTTTTTTGCTTTTTGATTCGATGATCACTTTTTCCTGGAAACCAGTTTGCTCATCAATTTCAACAAGGTAATTTACACCTTTCTCAACATTATCAAATTCAATAACACCTGCAAATTCAGAAACAATAACACCGTTAAATGGATCCCATTTACAAATAACATCACCTCTTTTTAGTTTTTGGCCATCTTTAACATAAATGCTTGAACCATAAGGAATGTTGTTTGTGCTTAAAGTCAATCCGGTTTTTTCATCGATAACTTTTATTTCTGATGTTCTTGAAATTACGATATCAATATCATTTCCGTCATTATCTTTGCCTGGAACAGTTTTTAAATCATCAATGGAAGCAACTCCTGAAAGTCTGGCATTTAAGCTGTTTTCTTCAGAAATATTCCCTGCAACCCCACCAACGTGGAATGTTCTTAAGGTTAACTGTGTACCTGGTTCACCAATTGACTGTGCCGCAACAACGCCAACCGCTTCTCCGATTTGTACCATTTTTCTTGTTGATAAGCTATGCCCGTAACATTTTGCGCAAATACCTTTTTTGGATTCACAAGTTAAAGCAGATCGAACTTCAACACCGTCAAGTGATGAATTTTCGATGCGTTTTGCAATTTCAGTAGAAATTTCTTCTCCTGATTTTACAAATAGTTCATCAGTAATTGGATCGATAACATCGTGTAATGAAACACGGCCGTCAAGTCTTTCGCTTAATGATTCAACAATTTCATCATTCTTTTTAAGCGGTTCAATAAATAAACCTCTTAAAGTTCCACAATCCACTTCATTGATGATCACATCTTGCGAAACATCAACCAAACGACGTGTTAAGTAACCGGCATCGGCTGTTTTTAATGCAGTATCCGCCAAACCTTTACGCGCACCGTGGGTAGAAATAAAGTATTCAAGAATTGACAAACCTTCTTTAAAGTTCGACAAAATTGGATTTTCAATAATTTCCCCTCCGCCTGATGAAGATTTTTTAGGTTTCGCCATCAATCCACGCATACCTGTTAACTGGCGAATTTGTTCTTTAGAACCCCTTGCACCAGAATCAAGCATCATAAATACAGAGTTAAACCCTTGTTGGTCTTCGCGCAAACGTTTCATGGAAAGTTCCGTTAAACGATTGTTTGTAGATCCCCAAATATCAATTACCTGATTGTAACGCTCTTTATTTGTTAACATACCCATATTATAGTTTGCCATAATAATGTCAACTTGCTCATTTGCATTGGCAATCATTTGAACTTTTTCCGGTGGGATGATAATATCTCCCAAACTGAATGACAAGCCGCCACGGAATGCAAATTTGTATCCCATATCCTTCATATCATCAAGGAATCTGCCTGTTGTAGGCACATCCGTCACTTTCAGAATTTGTCCGATAATATCTCTTAAAGATTTTTTAGTCAATACTTCGTTCACATAACCTGCTAATTCAGGAACCACTTCATTAAATAAAACCCTGCCTACAGTTGTTTCAATGATTTGTGAAACCAATGCGCCTTCCGCGTTAAAATCTTTCGTTCTAACTTTGATAACCGCGTTAAGTTCAACAGCTTTTTCATTGAATGCTATAGTTACTTCTTCAGGAGAATAAAAAGTCAATCCTTCCCCTTTTACTTTACGTTCAGGAGTTGATCTTCTTTCTTTGGTCATATAATACAATCCCAAAACCATGTCTTGAGAAGGCACCGTGATTGGTGCTCCGTTAGCCGGATTTAAAATATTGTGTGATGCAAGCATCAACAATTGACATTCTAAAATAGCTTCTGGGCCTAATGGTAAATGAACTGCCATTTGGTCACCATCAAAATCGGCATTAAATGCAGTACAAACCAATGGATGCAACTGAATTGCTTTTCCTTCAATTAATTTTGGTTGAAAAGCCTGAATACCCAAACGGTGTAATGTAGGAGCACGGTTTAGCAATACAGGATGTCCTTTTAGAACATTTTCTAAAATATCCCATACAACTGGCTCTCTTTTATCGATAATTTTCTTTGCAGATTTTACTGTTTTTACAATACCTCTTTCAATCAGTTTTCTGATTACAAATGGTTTGTACAATTCAGCTGCCATATCTTTTGGCAATCCGCATTCGAATAATTTTAATTCTGGTCCGACAACAATTACAGAACGTGCAGAATAATCAACACGTTTTCCAAGTAAGTTTTGACGGAAACGTCCTTGCTTACCTTTTAAGGAATCTGACAATGATTTTAACGGACGGTTTGATTCTGTTTTTACTGCGGATGATTTGCGTGTGTTGTCAAACAATGAATCCACAGATTCTTGCAACATACGTTTTTCATTACGTAAAATTACCTCAGGCGCTTTTATTTCAACCAATCTTTTTAAACGATTGTTTCTGATAATCACCCTGCGGTATAAATCATTTAAATCGGAAGTGGCAAAACGGCCACCATCCAACGGCACCAAAGGACGCAATTCTGGTGGTGTCACCGGAATCACTTTCATAATCATCCATTCAGGACGATTTTCTCTGTTTTTGCCTGCATCTCTAAAAGCTTCAACTACGTTCAATCTTTTTAATGCTTCTGTTTTACGTTGTTTAGATGTTTCTGTGTTTGCTTTATGACGCAATTCATACGACAATTCATCTAAATTGATACGGTTAAATAAATCAATTAAACATTCGGCACCCATTTTAGCAATGAACTTATCCGGGTCGTTATCGTCTAAATATCTATTTTCATTAGGGAATGATTCAAGAATGTCCAAGTATTCCTCTTCCGTTAAGAAATCCATTTTTTGCAATGGATCTCCGCTTGAATTTTTAGCTCCGGCAGGCTGAATGACTACATAACGCTCATAGTAAATAATCATATCTAACTTTTTGGATGGCAAACCTAAAAGGTATCCCATTTTGTTAGGCAATGATCTAAAATACCAGATATGAGCCACAGGAACCACCAAATTAATGTGTCCTACTCGGTCTCTACGAACTTTTTTCTCAGTTACTTCAACACCGCAACGGTCGCAAACTATTCCTTTATAGCGAATTCTCTTGTACTTTCCGCAAGCACATTCAAAATCTTTTATG
>JAWOHJ010000055.1:0-4503 GCA_046485225.1 Lutibacter sp.
GAAATCCCGGCCCTGATGCCGCCATAATTAAACATAGCAAAATCAATATTTTTTCCGGTTCTTGAATTAAATACCGGATTTGCTCTCTCATAACTCAAATCGGCCATCAAATTTCCCAAACTACTTTCTAATTTGCCATCATTTCTATATAAACTTATAGGGGTGTAACTAATCACGGTGCTCATTTCTTTTTCAACCTTTTCTCTATACGGTTTAATGGTATTTTCAATGGTTTTGTCGGAATCAATGGTCTCATTTATAGCGGTTTGTTTGCCTTCAATTTTAACCAATTGCGGTAATTGGCTTTTGCAGCTGAAAAGCGCTGAGATCATAATAAATGAAATAATAAATTTTTTCATTGTTGCTATACTGATGATTTTAATTAATTTTGTGACTAAAGCGTAAATATAGATGATTTTTACAGGATTTAAACGAAAAAGCAATCAAATTTATTTTAAAAAAACATTACCTGGATTCCTCAAAAACGAACATAAAAGTCCGTTTGATGAAGTAAAAAAAGTACTTGTTTTTTTTGATGACAATATAGAAAAAGACCTTGTAGTGAAGGAACTTGCAACGTTGTTGAAAATTTCTGAAAGCGATATAAAAGTGGTTGTTTTTCAAAGAAAATTGAGAAATGAAACTGAGCCGGACGATATTATTACCCCAAAAGATTTTGGCTGGTATGGCAAAATAGACAATGATAAATTAAAAAATATTTTAACAAATAACTATGATTTGTTAATTAATTACAGCAAAGTTGATAATGTCTATCTCAACTTACTACTATTGCAATGCAAAGCCGCATTTAGGGTTGGTTTTGCACATATGGACAAACGATTGTATGATTTGCTGATAAGATGTGAGCCAGATGAGATTGATTTGTTCCATGAAGAATTAATAAAATATTTAGTCATTTTAAAAATCGTACAATGAAGGAATTGTTAGGAACCGGAGTCGCTTTGGTTACGCCATTTAATGAAGATAAATCGGTTGATTTTGAAGGTTTAAAACGGTTGGTTAATTTTCAAATTGACAATGGGGTAAATTATTTGGTGGTTTTGGGAACCACGGGTGAACCTGCAACCTTAACTTCAGAAGAAAAGGAACAGGTTAAAACTACAATTATTGAGGCAAATAATGGCCGACTTCCTTTGGTTATTGGCATTGGCGGAAATAATACTATGGCCGTTGTGAATGAAGTTAAAACTTCTGATTTATCAGCATTTTCAGCCATACTTTCTGTTTCGCCCTATTACAACAAGCCAACGCAGGAAGGTATTTACCAGCATTTTAAAGCCATTTCAGAAGCAAGTCCGCTGCCAATTATTGTGTACAATGTGCCGGGAAGAACAGCAAAAAATGTGGAGGCAAATACGGTGATTCGTTTGGCGAATGATTTTAAAAATATTGTCGCGGTAAAGGAAGCTGCGGGAGATATTGTGCAGGCAATGCGGTTGATTCAGCACAAACCTAAAGATTTCTTGGTGATTTCGGGCGATGATATGATTGCGTTATCCATGGTTTTGGTTGGCGGCGCAGGCGTAATTTCGGTGATCGGACAAGGATTGCCTAAAGATTTTTCAGCAATGATTCAGCAGGGATTAAATGGTAATGTCGCAAAAGCCAATGAACTTCATTACAAAGTGATGAATTGCATCGATTATATTTTTGAAGAAGGAAATCCGGCTGGAATAAAAGCACTTTTGAAAAGTTTGGGAATTTGCTCAGAAAATGTGCGGTTACCTTTGGTAAATGCTTCTGATGATTTACAACAAAAAATAACTAACTTTGCAGCTAATTATTAGATTTTAGTATTAGAAATTATCATAAAACAACATTAAAAATCAAAAATTATGTTATCAGAAAGAATGCAATCCGTTTTAAACAAGCAAATAAGAATTGAAGCAGAATCTTCACAAATATATTTGGCTATGGCTTCATGGTCAGAACTAAAAGGAATGGAAGGTGTTTCACAATTTATGTATGCCCAATCTGATGAAGAAAGATTGCATATGCTTAAATTTTTTAAATATATCAATGAACGCGGCGGTCACGCCATGGTTTCGGAATTAAGCGCACCGGCATTGGAATTTGGTTCCATAAAAAAAATGTTTGAAACATTGTTTAAACATGAAATTTTTGTTTCTCAAAGCATTAACGAATTGGTGCATATTGCATTGGAAGAAAAGGATTATGCAACCCATAACTTTTTACAGTGGTATGTTGCCGAACAAATTGAAGAAGAAGCTCAGGCAAGAACCATTTTAGATAAAATTAATTTAATTGGCGACGATAAGGGCGGTTTGTACTTGTTTGACAATGACATTAAACGACTTACCGTTGTAAGCTCGGTTGCGCCACCAGCCTAATAATTAACAAACAATTAGGATTCACGGGCACTATTTATAGGAAAAGCGCGTTATTTTTGTGGTTCATAGTCAGGTGAAAAATCATTTTAATAATCCATAATAAATAACTAATTTTGCCAAATGCAAAAAAATAAGATTTATATTTTCATTTTGTTAGTCGCTTTGGGCTTTTCATCTTGCGGTGAATACCAAAAAGTGTTGAATAAAGGAACCAGTGAAGAGCAATATATGATGGCTGTTAAATTGTACGATGAACAAAAGTACACGAAAGCCATACAATTGTTTGAGAAAATAACGCCCAGTTATAAAGGAAAACCTCAAATGGAACGCATTCAATATATGGTTTCACAGGCACATTACAACACCAAACAATATACTTTAGCGGCTTATTATTTTGATAAATTTGTTAAAACTTATCCAAAAAGTTCAAAGGTTGAAGAAGCCGCATACCTATCGGCTTACAGTTATTATTTGGCGTCTCCGGTGTATAGTTTAGATCAAAAAGACACAAAGGAAGCCATCACGGCGCTTCAATCTTTTATCTATAAATTTCCAGACTCCGATAAAGTTCCTGATGCCAATAAAAACATAAAGGAATTAACACTTAAATTGGAGAAAAAATCTTTCGAGATTGCCAAACAATATTATCATACCCAAGATTATACAGCGGCAATGGTCGCTTTTGACAATTTACTTTCAGATTATTTAGGCACTTCATACAAAGAAGAAGCTACTTATTTGAAATTTAAATCGGCTTATTATTTGGCAACAAACAGCATTATTGTTAAAAAGGAAGAAAGGATTAACGAAGCAGTAAAAGTGCATCAGAGATTTGAACGAAATTTTCCTGAGTCAAAATATTTAGATGAAACCAATAAATTGATTTCTGAATTAAGCAATGAATTAACTGCTATAACCGTCATTAAAACACAAAACTAATGGATTATAAAAACACAAAAGCACCGAACACCACTGTTACTTACGACAAAAATAGAATTGAAGCGCCAACTAACAATATTTACGAGGCGATTACCATTATAGCAAAAAGAGCCGATCAAATCAGCATCGATTTAAAAAACGAATTGGTTGAAAAATTAGAGGAGTTTGCTACGTATACCGACAGTTTGGATGAAGTTTTTGAAAATAAAGAACAAATTGAGGTGTCTAAATTTTATGAAAAATTACCAAAACCAACAGCACTTGCCGTGCAAGAATGGTTAGACGGTAAAATTTATTACAGAAATCCAGAAGAACCTCAAAAATAGATGTCCATTTTAAGCGGTAAAAAAATACTATTGGGCGTTACCGCCGGTATTGCTGCTTATAAAACAGCACATTTAGTACGACTTTTTGTGAAATCGGGCGCGCAGGTAAAAGTTGTGATGACACCTGCAGCCAAAGATTTTGTCACGCCGCTTACACTTTCTACATTATCCAAAAATCCTGTTTATTCTACCTTTTTTGAAAAAGGCGATGAAGAAAACGAGCAATGGAACAGCCACGTTGATTTAGGTTTGTGGGCAGATTATATTCTTATTGCGCCTGCAACGGCAAATACGCTTTCTAAAATGGCGAACGGTGTGTGCGACAATTTGCTGTTAGCCACGTATTTATCGGCCAAATGCAAGGTTTATTTTGCGCCTGCGATGGACCTGGATATGTACCAGCATCCGGCAACAAAACAAAGCATAGAAAAATTGCAAAGTTTCGGGAATGTTTTTATTCCGCCGTCAAGCGGTGAACTCGCCAGTGGTTTGGTGGGGGAAGGCCGTATGGAGGAACCGGAAAATATCATTGCTTTTATTGAAAATGAGATTGTGCAAGGATTGCCCTTTTACAACAAAAAAGTTTTAATTACAGCGGGACCAACGTATGAAGCCATCGATCCTGTTCGATTTATTGGGAATCATTCTTCTGGCAAAATGGGATTTGAATTGGCTAAAAAAGCTGCCAGTTTGGGTGCCAATGTTTTTTTGATTACAGGAAATTCAAATGAAACGGTGTCACATTCTTTAATAAAAAGAATTGATGTGGTGAGTGCCGAAGAAATGTACAATGAAGTCCATAAATATTTTGACAGTGTTGACATAGCCATTCTTTCGGCTGCTGTGGCCGATTACAAGCCAAAAGA
>JAWOHJ010000063.1:0-5360 GCA_046485225.1 Lutibacter sp.
CCAAACCTGAACCGGCGGCAACCAACATATCATCTGCGTGACCGTGATAACAGCCCGCAAATTTGATTATTTTATTTTTTCCTGTGAAAGCCCTGGCCAAACGAATAGCGCTAAAAACAGCCTCCGTTCCCGAACTCACAAAGCGTACTTTATCCATTCCCGTGAATGCATCACAAACAATTTTGGCCAATTTAATTTCACCCACTGTTGAAGCGCCAAAAGTAGTTCCCTTTTTTAAGGCTTTTTTTACCGCTTTTTCAACCGTACTGTTTCTGTGTCCCAATATCATTGGTCCGTATGACAACACCAAATCAATATATTCGTTTCCGTCAACATCAATAATTTTGCTGCCTTTTGCCCTATCGATAAAAATAGGAACGCCGCCAACAGATTTAAAAGCCCTAACAGGAGAGTTTACCGCTCCCACTAAATTCTTTTTCCCTTTTGTGTATAATTCTAATGATTTTTCTAGTTTCATATTAGTAAGTAGTTAGCTGTAATTAACGTTTCAATAATAATTTGGCGACATCTTTTGCAAAGTAGGTAATAATAATGTCGGCTCCTGCCCTTTTCATGGACAGTAAACTTTCCATCATTACCCTATCGCCATCAATCCAACCTTTTTCCGCAGCTGCTTTAATCATCGCATATTCACCGCTTACATTATAGCAGGCAACCGGACGGTCGAAATTATTTTTTACATCTCTTATGATATCTAAATAAGCCAAAGCTGGTTTTACCATTAAAATATCTGCACCTTCCTGATCATCATAAGTTGCTTCACGCAACGCTTCATCTCTGTTTGACGAATCCATTTGATAGGTTCTTCGGTCGCCAAAAGTTGGTGCAGAATCTGCAGCATCCCTAAACGGACCGTAATATGCCGACGCGTATTTTACCGCGTATGACATAATTGGAAGATCGTAAAAACCGGTATTGTCCAACGCTTCTCTAATTGTCGCAATCATACCGTCCATCATTCCAGATGGCGCTACCATATCTGCTCCTGCTTTTGCGTGAGAGATTACTTGTTTGGCAATGTTTGGTAACGTTGCATCATTGTCAACATCGTTATTGTGAATTACGCCACAATGACCGTGACTGGTGTATTCGCAAAAACAAACATCAGTAATGACATATAGACTTGGATAATTTTTTTTGATGAAACGGATGGTATTTTGCATAATTCCGTTGTCATTCCAGGTTTCAGAACCAATTTCATCTTTTTTTGAAGGTATTCCGAAAAGCAATACTGCAGGAATATCCAATGCAACCACTTCATCCAGTTCTTTTGAAATCCGGTCTAATGACCATCTTTTGATTCCTGGCATGGAAACAATTTCCGTTTCAATATTTGTTCCTTCCTCAATAAACAAAGGATAAATTAAATCGTCAACGGTAAGTCGGTTTTCCCTTACCAAACGACGAATATTTTCAGTTTTACGAAGTCGTCTCGTTCTATTCATAATCAAAATATTGATTTACAGATTCTATTACATTTTCAACTGTTGGTTCATCGGCCACAAATACATTTTCAAAATCGTCGATGGCTTCGGAAGCAGTTGTGTTTCCAATACAAAAAGCAACGCTTTGGGTATCGGTATTTTTTAATAAATAACTTTTTACTGACGACGGGCTAAAAAATAGAATGCCATCATAAGTGTTTTTTATTTTTACAGGTTTGAAGTTGGTTGAATAAACTTCAATTTCATTGACCTTAATGTTGTTTTCAGTTAAGATTTCAGGAAGTTCATTGCGTCTTAAATTTCCGCAGAAAAAATAAACCTCATCAATGTTTTTATTCAGCAGTATTTCATCGGCCAATTCCTCCGCTGAATGCGCTTTAATGGTTACTTTAACGTTTTTCTCCTCTAAAAATTGTGCCGTTTTATCGCCAACGCAATACACATTTTCAAATTGTAATTCATCCGAAGAAAACTGATTAAAAATACCAATAACAGCATTTTTACTCGTGAAAACGGCGTTTTTAATTGGGTTGGCTAATTTAATTGAAGTGTTAAAAGCAATCTCAATCAGTTCAATTTCATCTACTGTAAAATTACTCAGAAGTTCCTTTTGAGATGGGGAAAGATTTTTGGTGGACAGGATTTTTTTTTTTGCATTCATCTATTTCTTCATTTCAGCTTTTATGCTTTCCATTAATTTTTTTCCGCCTTTGTTCAGCACTTCTTCAGCACAAATTTTACCCAGGCTATTCCATTCATTCAATGGTACAGATTTTTCAACTTCAACTTTTTCCGAACCGTCAATGGCAATTAAAATTCCTTTAAAACTGATAGTTTCGCCAGTTATTTTAGCATTTCCGCCAATTGGTGCAGTACATCCGCCTTCCAGAGTTTTCATAAACTGACGTTCAACAGCAACTGCCATTTCAGTGTTTTTATGATTTATTTGAGCACAAATTTCAAGGATTTCGGTGTCAGCTTTTAAAGCGGTAACCATAATGGCGCCTTGTGCAGGTGCAGGAATCATCCAATCCAACATGATATGATTTTCAGGCAGCAATTGAATGCGTTCCAATCCGGCTGCGGCAAAAATTGCCCCGTTCCAATTGTTGTCAATCAATTTTTGCAAACGCGTATTTACATTTCCCCTTAAATCGGTAATGGTATGTTTTGGATATTTATGCAACCATTGCGCGGTTCTTCTTAAACTTCCGGTGGCTATTGTGGCGTTTTCCTGATTTTTTAAAAAATCTGTATTGTTTTTAAGCACCAAAACATCACTGATATTCGCTCTTTCCAAAACGGCAGCCTGAGAAATTTTTTCGTGCAAATCGGTTGGAACATCTTTTAAGGAGTGCACCGCGATATCAATTTCTCCGCGAAGCATCGCATTGTCGAGCGTTTTTGTAAACAACCCAAAACCGCCTATTTGATGTAATGGCTTATCCAAAACCTCATCGCCGGTTGATGTTATTTCTATAATTTGAGCTTGGTATCCTAAATTTTCAAGTTGTGATTTAACTAAATTTGCTTGCCATAATGCGAGTTGACTTGCTCTTGTTCCTATTCTAATCATTCTCATTTAAAATCAACTCTTTAATATTAAACATTTTACTGATAATGCTAATGCTTAAATCAACCGAAGTTTCTTCATCTTTTAAATGTTTAACAAATTGTGTGGTTATTTTTTGAATCATGCGGTTTGTTAAAAACTCTGCGTGTTCAATATTAAAATCTTTTAACCTTCTTGATTGAAAATCAATTTCATCGTGCTGAATGGCCTGAAGAGATTCTTTTAAAGCATTAACGGCAGGCACATATTTACGTTGTTCAATCCAATCGTTAAATTCACCCTTATATTTTTGAATAATGGCTTCAGCTGCAGGAATTTCATTTTTACGGGTTTCTATGGTTAGATCCGTAATTTTTGAAAGCTCATCAACATTTACCAGAGTCACGCCTTCAATATTTTTTACAGAAACATCAACATTTTCTGGCATTGACAAATCTAAAATCAATATTTCTTTGCCTGATTTTAAATGTACTGGGCTTATTGTGTGAACATCTGCGCCCGTTGAAACGATTAAAATATCAGTATCTTCAATTTCTTTCGCTAAGTCGGCATAATTTTTTACGGTTATTTCAGGATGTTCCGCTTTAAATTCCAAAGCCCTTTCATGAGTTCTGTTAATAAGCGTCACATTTTTGTTTGAAGTATACCCTAATACATTTTTGCAGGTATTTTTTCCTATGTCACCCAAACCGAAAATAAGAATTTTTTGTTCATTATAATCGCGAATATTATCCATAATATAATGAATGGCGGCGTAAGCCACAGAGGTTGTGCCTGAACTTAATTGGGTATTGTTTTTAACATCTTTGCTTGCCTGCAAAACCAAATTCATCAAACGCTCTAGATAAGCATTGGTTGTTCCTGCAATTTTAGCTTGTTTAAACGACTCTTTTAACTGGCTGACAATTTCGTAATCGCCTAAAATCTGACTGTCTAAACCAGTTCCTGTTTTAAACAAATGTCTTACGGCGTCTTTATTTTTGTAGACATAAGAAACCTTGATAAAATCTTCAATAGTTCCATTTGAATATTTGATGATTAAACTAATCAATTCAAAAGGATGTTTGGCAAAGCCCGTTATTTCAGTTCTATTGCAAGTAGACAAAACAAAAATCCCATCGATTCCTGAATCTTTCGCCTCCTTCAACAATAGTTTTTGATTTTCTTTGGTGATACTGAAAGTGCCTCGCACTTTTACATCAGCTTTCTTATAACTTAACCCTACACAGTATAATTTTGTAGGCATGTTTTCTAGAATCATAAAAATAGTGTTATCAATAAGTGTCGTCAAAAGTACGAAGATATATTACTATAAAACATCGTTAAAAGTACTTTTATTATCGACATAAGTTACCATGTCTAATTTATAATACTTCTAAATAAGGAAGAATTGAAGAAAAGTATGATAAATGTCAGCAAAATAAGGCGTCTAAAACTATGACTTTTATCATATTTTAATTGCCGAGTAGTTTTTTTGTATGAATTTTTATTCTTATTTTTGCTCCAGTTTTATTGCTAATTCATAAAAATGTCTTATGAAATCCAATTTAGAGAATTATAAAAATATCGACAAAAGTACCCAGTTTATTTTTAATGAAACTGACACGTTTAAAGTTTTTAATTTAAACAACTTGTCAGATACCGATGAGTTTTACAAACTTTCATTAACAAAAAATTACATTCAAATTTATTTTTGCTGCAACAATGAATGTAAAGTTGCCTTCAAATTTGAACATTGCGTTATGCCTTTAGCTGAAGGCAATTCGAGCATGGTTTATTTCAAGGATGATAAAATGGATTTGCTTTTTAAGTTACCACCAAATTCCGAATTGCTGGCCATTTTAATTTCTATTGAACATTTTCATTCCTTGTTTTCCATTAACGGAACTGTTTTATTTAACTACGGCAGCTTAAAGGGAGATAACCCAATTATGGAACCCAAAGAAACCAATTCTTCCATAAAATTAATACTGAATCAACTCAGGACGAAACAAACGAACGATTTGCTGCGTCCAATTTATATAAAAGGTAAAGTATATGAATTGCTGAGTTATTATTTCAGCCAATCTTCGGAAAAGGAAACGGAGAATTGTCCGTACATTTCAAATGAAGAAACCGCCAGCAAAATAAAACAGGCAAAACAGCTGATTATCACAAACATGAACAATCCGCCCTCACTTGCCGATTTGGCAAAAGAAGTTGGACTTAACATCAAAAAATTAAAAACTGCCTTTAAAGAAATTTATGGCGTTCCGGTTTTTACTTATTTGCTGAACCATAAAATGGAGTTGGCAAAAACGTTGCTGCAGGAACAACAATTA
>JAWOHJ010000064.1:0-3054 GCA_046485225.1 Lutibacter sp.
TTTAAAGATGGCTCTAATATAGACAGGGTTGTGTTAGATTGTGTTACCAGTCTACAAAATGGAGCAGATTTACTTTGGATTGAAACTCCAACGCCAAATGTTAAGCAAATCGCACATATGGTAAACAGAATTAAAGAAGTTGTGCCAAATGCTAAATTGGTTTACAATAATTCACCATCTTTTAATTCGACATTAAATTTCCGCAATCAGGCTTACGATGAAATGCTTTCAGAAGGGGAAAATATGACAGACTATGATAGAAATAATTTAATGGATGTACAATATGATGATTCGCCATTGTGCTATCGTGCTGATGAGAAAATTAGAACGTTTCAAAAAGATGGGGCAAGATATGCAGGCATTTTTCATCACTTAATTACCTTGCCAACTTATCATACAACAGCACTTCATATGAATAATTTAACGGAAGGTTATTTTGGGGAAGAAGGTATGTTGGCTTATGTAAAAGATGTTCAGAGACAAGAAATTCGTAAAGGTGTTTCTTGTGTAAAACATCAAAGAATGGCAGGGTCAAATCTTGGTGATGACCATAAAACATTTTTTGCAGGAGACAAAGCTTTAAAAGCAGAAGGCGAACACAATACCTCTAATCAATTTGAAGTTATTGCTAAAAACAATAAAGTTGAAGAAATATTAAGTAAGGCTGTTTAAATAATAGGTCCAATTCTAATAAAAACGGCAATTTATGTATTGTTTTTTTTGGCGTTCCCTTTGGGTCGGGCTTTTCGTTGCAATCTTTTTCTCGGCAAAAAGCCTTAAAAAAGGATTTCCTCTTCAATCCCTAACGCAAATGCCATTGTAAATAGAATTAAGTTTAAAATAATTTAAACTAAAAATACTGAGTCAGCCCGGTTTTAAATAGCTAATTTTTACTTTTATTTTGGTTTAACGCACTCTTAAAGAGTGCGTTTTTTTGTACTTTTGTAGCTGAAAATTACGATATTTGCAAACTGCAATTTATTTTTTAGAAATTCAATTTAATAAATAACCATATAAAATGAATAAAAATACTGTTTTAGCCTGGGCAACATTTATTATGCTTGTAGTTGGCTTAGGGCTTATCGCGCTCGGAATTTTTCGATACAATGAGATAGCCGGCTGGGGATTTGCTTCCGTAGGAGTCGGATTTTTTGCCATCGCTTGGGTGTTTAATGCTTTAAAGGGAAGGGTCTAAAAATTAAAACTTAGAAGTTCGAAAGTCGGAAGATGTAACCAGCAACTAATAACCTTCAATATTCAAATACTTACAAATCAAAATTAATAATTAAAAAAATGGCAGACGATAATAAGGTGATTTTTTCAATGGCAGGTTTAACAAAAACTTACCAGGGCGCAAACAAGCCGGTTTTAAAAAATATTTATTTAAGTTTCTTTTATGGGGCTAAAATCGGGATTTTAGGTTTAAACGGTTCGGGTAAATCCACGTTGCTTAGAATTATAGCCGGACTTGAAAAAAATTATCAGGGTGATGTGGTTTTTGCACCGGGTTATTCTGTCGGATTTCTCTCACAGGAACCGCAGTTGGATGATACCAAAACGGTTTTGGATGTGGTGAAGGAAGGCGTGGCGGAAACTGTTGCTATATTAGAAGAGTACAATAAAATAAATGATATGTTTGGCTTGGAAGAAGTATATTCCGATGCCGACAAAATGGATAAATTAATGGCGCAACAAGCAGTGCTGCAAGATAAAATTGACGCTTCAAATGCTTGGGAACTGGATACAAAGCTTGAAATTGCCATGGATGCCTTAAGAACGCCAGATGGTGACACGCCAATTAAAAATCTTTCGGGAGGTGAACGCAGAAGAGTTGCTTTATGCCGATTGCTGCTTCAGGAACCTGATATTTTATTGTTGGATGAGCCTACCAACCATTTGGATGCAGAATCTGTGCATTGGTTAGAAAATCACTTGCAACAATATAAAGGAACGGTAATTGCCGTTACGCACGACCGTTATTTCTTGGACAATGTGGCGGGATGGATTTTAGAGTTGGACAGGGGCGAAGGAATTCCTTGGAAAGGAAATTACTCTACCTGGTTAGATCAAAAATCGAAAAAATTAGCACAAGAATCCAAACAGGCATCCAAACACCAAAAAACATTGGAACGAGAGTTGGAGTGGGTGCGTATGGCGCCAAAAGGTCGTCACGCAAAATCAAAAGCCCGTTTGTCGAATTATGACAAATTGATGAGCCAGGATCAAAATCAATTGGATGAAAAATTGGAAATTTACATTCCAAACGGCCCGCGTTTAGGAACAAATGTAATTGATGCCATTGGCGTTTCTAAAGCGTATGGCGATAAATTATTGTATGAAAATTTAAACTTTAAACTTCCACAAGCTGGTATTGTTGGTATTATTGGTCCGAATGGTGCCGGTAAAACCACCATTTTCAAAATGATTATGGGTGAAGAAACACCTGACAAAGGCGAATTTATTGTGGGTGAAACTGCCAAGATTGCTTATGTTGACCAAAGTCACTCCAATATCAATCCTGAAAAAACGATTTGGCAAAATTTTGCCGATGAGCAGGAATTGGTTTTAATGGGCGGCAGACAGGTAAATTCCCGCGCTTATTTAAGCCGATTTAATTTTTCCGGAAGCGACCAAAATAAAAAAGTGAACACACTTTCGGGTGGTGAAAGAAACAGGTTGCATTTGGCAATGACGTTGCGTGAAGAAGGAAACGTGTTGTTGTTGGATGAGCCAACAAACGATTTAGACATCAACACTTTGCGTGCTTTGGAAGAAGGTTTGGAAAATTTTGCGGGTTGTGCGGTGATTATAAGTCACGACCGTTGGTTTTTAGACAGGGTTTGTACCCATATTTTGGCTTTTGAAGGAAATTCTGAAGTTTATTATTTTGAAGGTTCTTTTACGGATTATGAAGAGAACAAGAAAAAACGTTTGGGTGGTGATTTAACGCCAAAAAGAATCAAGTTTAAAAAACTGATAAGATAAAAAATACCACATAAAATAAAAAAAGGCTGTCTGAAAATTAATTCTGGCAGCCTTTTTACTTTTAGGGGT
>JAWOHJ010000115.1:0-2824 GCA_046485225.1 Lutibacter sp.
TCCGGATAGAAGATTGTTCTAAGGCCCCCTAACCCCCGAAGGGGGAATTGTTAGTTTTAAGTTCAAAAAATGATATTAAAAATATAATTCTTGTCTCAAATCAAACTCCCTTTCCTTAGGAAAGAGCTGGGGATAGGATTAAAAATTAAAACTATAGATTATGAAAAAAATAATTAACACCATCAACGCTCCTGCACCGGTTGGACCATACAATCAGGCAGTTTTGGCAGGAAATACTTTATACACTTCAGGGCAAATTGCCATCAATCCTAAAAATGGGGAATTGGTTACCAATACTATTGAAGATGAAACCAAACAGGTGATGGAAAACTTGAAAATTGTTTTGGCAGAAGCAGAAATGACTTTTGAAAATGTGGTAAAAACGACCATATTTATTAAAAACATGAACGATTTTTCAAAAATGAATGCTGTTTACGGCAAGTATTTTATTGAAGGCAATGAGCCTGCACGCGAAACTGTGGAAGTAGGAAACTTACCAAAGTTTGTAAATGTTGAAATCTCTATGATTGGCGTAAAGTAAAATTTAAATCGATCTTATCAATCGCTCTGCCGTAGCTGGATTTGTAGCTAAAGGCACATCGTGAACGTCGCACAAACGCATTAACATCGCAATATCCGGTTCATGCGGATGCATTCCCAGCGGATCTCTAAAGAAGAAAACCATATTTGTTTTTCCTTCTGCAACGCGTGCCGCTATTTGTGCGTCACCGCCATAAGGACCCGATAAAAATTTCACCACTTCAAATCCGGCTTTTTCAGCATTTTTACCTGTTGTGCCGGTCGCAATCAACGTAATTTTTTTAGCGATTATCAATGCTTTGAAATCCATTAAAAACTGAATCATTTCGGCTTTTTTGCCATCGTGGGCGATAATTGCTATTTCCATATTTTAAAAATTTTTGTTTATTCTAAGGATGAAGCATATTCAATGAGTTCAACAATTTTTGTTGCATAACCAAACTCGTTATCATACCAGGAAATAATTTTATAAAAATTAGGATTGAGTTCCAATCCTGCTCCTGCATCAAAAACTGAGGTTCTTGGCTCTGATACAAAGTCCTGCGAAACAACCTCATCTTCTGTATAGCCCAAAATTCCCTTCAATTCATTTTCAGATGCTTTTTTCATCACTTCTTTAATTTCCTGATAAGAAGTTGGCTTTTCCAAACGAACCGTTAAATCTACCAACGAAACATTAGCAATAGGAACCCTAACGGCCATCGCCAACAATTTTCCCTTTAATTCAGGCATAATTTCAGTAACTGCTATGGCTGCATTTGTGGTGGTGGGAATCATATTGTTTAAAGCAGACCTTCCTCTGCGCCATTGCTTTTCAGGACCATCAACTGTATTTTGGCTGGCGGTTGCCGAATGAACAGTGGTCACAATGCCTTCAACAATACCAAAATTTTCATGCAATACTTTGGCAATTGGCGCCAGACAGTTTGTGGTGCAGGAAGCATTTGAAAAAACGAGTTGCTCCTTGGAAAGTTTTGTATGGTTAACGCCCATCACAAACATGGGAGCGTCTTTTGACGGTGCTGAAATTACCACTTTTTTTGCGCCACCTTTGAGGTGTAATTCTGCTTTATTCTTATCTGTAAATAGTCCGGTGGCTTCAATCACATAATCAACCTCAACTTTTCCCCAATCAATAGCTTCCGGATTTCTTTCTCCGGTTACCCGAATTGGATTTCCGTTTACAATAAGCTGTTTGTCTTTTACCTCAATGGTACCTTTAAAACGTCCGTGAACCGAATCGTATTTTAATAAATAGGCCAGATGATCAATATCCAGCAAATCATTTATGGCAACAACTTCTATATTTTTCTTATTAATTGCATTTCTAAAAGCCAGGCGTCCTATTCTTCCGAAGCCGTTTATTCCTATTTTAATCATTCAATTTAAATTGCTGTTAATCTTTGATTTTTCGCAAAGCTTTCTTAAAATTCAAATAAGCCTCATAACAAAAATAAGATTCTTGTTTTTTAACTTTAAGTACTCCAAACTTTAGGCACTTTAAGTTTTTTTAAATAGACATAATATCACTCACGCGCAATAATTCTTTGTCGATTTCATGACGTCCTTTCACTGCTTCTTTTAATTCAATGGCTTCTACATAATTATTGACCAACCCCACCATTAAATTTGTTTTTCCGTCAAGTAACAATTCAATCGCCTTTACGCCAAGCCTGCTTGCCAAAACACGGTCGAAACAGCTTGGGCTTCCGCCTCTTTGCATATGTCCCAGTACAGAAACCCTAACTTCATATTGCGGTAAATTTTGTTCCACATAATCGGCCAGTTCAAATACATTTTTTCCAATCTTGTCACCTTCAGCAACCACCACAATACTCGATGATTTTCCTGAACGTTTGCTTCGTTTTAAAGATTCCAATAAGCGATCTAACCCTAAATTTTCTTCAGGAATTAATATTTCTTCAGCACCGGCTCCAACACCTGCATTTAGTGCTACAAATCCTGCATCGCGCCCCATAACCTCCACAAAAAATAAGCGATTGTGAGAACTCGCCGTATCTCTAATTTTATCTATTACTTGAACAATGGTATTTAGCGCAGTGTCGTATCCTATGGTGTAATCTGTGCCAAATATATCATTGTCAATTGTTCCGGGAATACCGATACAAGGAAAATTGAATTCTTGGTTAAAAACGATGCCTCCGTTAAAAGTTCCGTCTCCGCCAATTAACACCAAAGCATCTATTTCAGCATTTTTTAACTGGTCGTAGGCTTTTTGCCTTCCTTCTTTGGTTCTAAATTCTTTCGAACGGTCGGTTTTTAA
>JAWOHJ010000261.1:0-4590 GCA_046485225.1 Lutibacter sp.
CTTACAAAGGAAATTATTCCTATTTTTTAGAGAAAAAAGAAGAACGATTGGCGATAGAGCAGGCAAGCGTTGATAAGGCCAAAAACCTGTTTGTGAAAGAGTTAGAATGGATGCGCCGACAGCCAAAAGCGCGTACCACAAAATCGAAATCGCGGATTGATGATTTTTTTATCATCAAAGAAGAAGCGCACAAACGAAGAGACAACCACAAAGTGCAGCTGGAAATTGATATGGAGCGTTTGGGTTCAAAAATTGCAGAATTTCACCATGTTTCAAAATCTTTTGGCGATTTGAAAATATTGGACAGGTTCGATTATGTTTTCAAAAGAAACGAACGCATTGGAATTATCGGTAAAAATGGTACCGGAAAATCGTCGTTCATAAAAATGCTCACAGGACAAATACCTGTTGATTCGGGCAAGGTTGTGATTGGCGAAACCATAAAATTCGGCCATTACTCACAAGACGGCATTGTGATAAAACCGGGCCAAAAAGTTATAGAAGTGATCAAGGAATTTGGGGAATATATTCCGCTGACCAAAGGAAGAAAAATTTCGGCCGCGCAGTTGTTGGAGCGATTTATGTTCAGCAGATCAAGACAATACGATTTTGTGGAGAAATTAAGCGGCGGCGAAAGAAAACGCTTGTATTTGTGCACGGTTTTAATCCAAAATCCGAACTTTTTAATTTTGGATGAGCCCACAAACGATTTGGATATTGAAACTTTAAATGTGCTGGAAAACTTTTTGCTGGATTTTCCCGGATGTTTAATCGTGGTTTCTCACGACCGATATTTTATGGACAAAATTGTGGACCATCTTTTTGTGTTTAAAGGCGATGGCGTTATTGAAGACTACCCCGGAAATTATAACGATTATAAAGTATACGAAGATTCAAAACCTGCGGAAGAAAATACCGTCACAAAAAATACAGATTCCAGAACCAAAACACCCAATAAAACAGAAAACAAATCGAAATTGTCGTTTAAAGAAAAAAAGGAATTTGACAATATTGAAAGCGACATTGAAGCTTTAACTAAGCAAAAAAGCGATCTTGAAACCCAATTTTTGGACACCACACTTTCCGGTGAAGAAATAAATAAATTGTCCATAAAGCTTCAGGAAATCAGCCAAAAAATCGATCAAAAAGAAGGCCGTTGGTTTGAGCTTTCTTCGATGTTGGAATAAAGCCCCCTTACCCCCGAAGGGGGAATTGTTGTAATTAAATAAGGGTAATTTCACCTATAAATTGGCAAACAGTTGGTAGTTTGACGAATCAACATTTAACTTATCAACAATTAACCCACTTACACATGAACAATGTTTAGTTCATCAATCAAAGGTTCATTGTTGAATCGCAAGAGCAGTTGGGCAACGGCGATGGTGTCTTTTTCGCAATAGATTGCTATACGGGCAACGTCCTTTTCTTTGTAATAAACGCCGCAAACTTCGCTTCCGCTAATGTCGTCTTTGGGTGACGGAATATTTAAAATTAACGTGAGTAATTTTAACGAAGTGTAGTGTTTATAATCGCCAAATTTCCAAAGTTCCATCGTGTCCATATGCCCAATTTCCCAAGGTTTTTTTCCGAATAAATTCAGCTTTTCCGGTAAGGAAATTTGGTTGATGATCATTCGGCGGGCGATATAAGGGAAATCAAATTCCTTTCCGTTATGGGCGCATAAAATATGCTCGGGTTTGTTAAAATGGCTTTCCAGTAACTTTTTGAATCCATTTAAAATTACCTTTTCATCATCTCCATAAAAAGAAGTGACGCGAAATGTTCGGTTTTGTGAATTAAAATTGACAAAATAGCCGACAGAGATGCAAACGATTTTACCAAATTCGGCCCAGATTCCGGCACGTTCATAAAATTCATCCGAAGTCACTTCCTCTTTGCGCTGATAGGCTGTTTTTTGGGTAAAAAGTTCCTGTTTTTCTTCAGACAGTTCAGAAAAATTTTCAACTTCAGGAACGGTTTCAATATCTAAAAACAAGATGTTTTCAAAATTAAGTTTTGTGCTCATAACTTTTTTTTAAAGATAAATGTACTCATTAAATTGTATCAATAAGTACTTAAAGCTTAAAAGTGTCTAAAGTTCGTAGAGTGAGCTAAAGTGCCTAAAGCTAAATGTACTTGAATTGAACTGATCATAGAACAACGCTAGGCACTCTAAACTCAAGGTACTTTAAGTACTTTTTTTTAAAATTAAGCAATTGTAAGGTTTATGTTATTTTAATGTTATAATTTTAAATACTGATTATCTTTTGCACAGTAAAAATAAATTATGACTACTTTTGACTGCTTTTATGACCTAAAACAGCACCAATTATGAAAAATTCTGATATTAAAATACTGTTGGTTGATGATGAACCGGATATTTTAGAGATTGTTGGTTACAATCTAAAAAATGAAGGCTATAAAATTTATACCGCCAAAAATGGCATTGAGGCTGTTGAAAGTGCAAAAAAACACGAGCCTCATTTAATTATTTTAGATATAATGATGCCCGAAATGGACGGCATTGAAGCCTGTGAAAAAATAAGGGCAACCAAAGGATTAGAAAATGTACTGATTACTTTTTTTACGGCTCGAAGCGAAGATTATTCACAAATGGCCGGTTTTGATGTAGGCGCAGATGATTATATCACCAAACCCATAAAACCTAAAGTGCTGATCAGTAAAATAAAAGCACTCTTACGCAGGGTTGACGATGTTAGCAATACCGATGCAGAAAAAATAAAAATAGGCGACTTTATTATTGACCGCGAAGAATATGTAATCATTAAAAATGGCGAAAAAATGTCGCTTCCCAGAAAAGAATTTGAACTGTTTGCGCTGCTGGCCTCAAAACCCGGAAAGGTATTTAAACGCGATGATATTTTAAACCAGGTTTGGGGAAATGAAGTGGTTGTAGGCGGAAGAACCATTGATGTTCACATCAGGAAATTACGAGAAAAATTGGGCGATGATAATTTTAAAACCATCAAAGGGGTTGGGTATAAATTTGTGATTGATGAAGATTAAAAAAACATATTTCTTTGCTTTTTGGTCATCGGTTTACATCACTGTTTTTACTTCTATTGCCTTAGTTTTACTGGCTTATTTTTTTTTAGACATTGCACTTAATTTTGGTTATTTACTTCTATATATTGTTGTTGTTTTTTCTATCACTTTTTTAATCACCCAGTACCGCCTTGAGAAATTTATTTATCAGCGCATCAAAAAAATATACGACAGCGTCTCCATATTAGACACCTCCGATTTTAACAAAACACCGATTACCACTGATATTGAAAGTCTTTCAAGAGTTGTTCAAACATTTGCCAAAAGCAAACAACTTCAAATAAAAAATTTAAATTTAAGAGAAGACTACAGGCGAGAATTTTTGGGAAATATTTCACACGAATTAAAAACGCCGCTGTTCACCGTTCAGGGCTATTTATTAACCCTGCAAGACGGTGCCATCAACGATAAGAAAATTAGCAAAAAATATATAAAAAGAGCTAATAAAGGCGTTGACCGATTGATTGCCATTGTAAAAGATCTGGATTTAATTTCTAAACTGGAATCAGCCGATTTAAATTTGAACAAAGAACCTTTTGATGTGGTGGAAATGGTTCAAAATGTGTTTGAATTGCTGGAAATGAAAGCCAAAAAAAGAAATATTACCCTTACTTTCGATAAAAAATACCGATTTCCAATCATGGCCATAGGCGATGAGGAGCGCATTGAACAAGTGCTCACAAACCTGCTGGTAAACTCTATAAAATACGGCAAAATTGACGGCTTCACTACAGTAAGCATTGAATCGCTTAATAAAGATAAGCTGCTTATTAAAGTGAAAGATGATGGCGAAGGCATTGAAGCCAAACACATGCCAAGAATTTTTGAGCGTTTTTACAGGGTAGATTCCAGCCGATCAAGGGAACAAGGCGGATCGGGATTGGGATTGGCCATTGTAAAACATATTATTGAAGCGCATGATGAAGCTATTTTTGCGGAGAGTGAGTTTAAAAAAGGCTCCACATTTTCATTTACCCTCGAAAAGTTTGAACCACTTTAAATCAACCGTTGACTGCGCTTTTCTGAACCCAGAAAAATTGGTTAAATCACTTAATTTCGCTTTCGTAAATTCGTCTTGTTTTGCATAAGGTGCAACCAAATTTTCTTGTAATCTTTTCGCCAAATATTCCTGCTCAAATTGTCCGGGCGTGGGAATAAAAAAAGCTTTTTTCCCCAATGCCGCCAAATCCATAATGGTTGAATAGCCAGATCTGGCAATCACCAAATTGCTTTGGTTAATGGCTTGTTCCAGTTCGTTTGCCAATAAATAATTAACGATTTTGAAATTATCAGATGCCATAATTTCCGAAGGAGATTTTAGAACCCCTCTTACCATCAATATTTTGCCTTTAAAATCCTTTAATTCCAGCAATAACTTTTTTTCTAGCAAGGTTCTTTGCGGCTCGGGACCAGAAAGCAAGAGCAATAAATCGTGTTTAATTTCCAGCTTTTTTGGCTGAAATCGGCTTAAAATTCCCAGGTACTTTAGGTTTAAATGATGCTTTTTCAAATGTCCCAATTCAC
>JAWOHJ010000264.1:0-2522 GCA_046485225.1 Lutibacter sp.
TTTAATTCAACCATGCGTTCAGCATCCACATTGTTTTTTCCTGTTCTGCAATAAAATCGCTCATCATGGCATTGGTTCCTTCATCATTGGCATCGGCAGATTCATTAAGAATATCACGCTCTAACAATAAAAGCTCCGTTAAAGAATTCACCACCAATTGAACGCCATCCACGCCGGTAGTGATATTTTTACCCACTGTAACTTTAGATAATTTAGAATATTCCTCAAAGGTATGCAAAGGTGTTCCGCCTAGAGTTAAAATACGCTCAGCGATTAAATCTATTTTAATTTGTGAATCGGTATAAAATTCTTCATATTTTACATGCAATTCAAAAAAAGATTTTCCTTTGATATTCCAATGCAATCCTCTTAAATTTTGATAATATACCTGAAAGTTTGCCAATAAACTATTTAAACCGATGGTTAAGTTTTTAGCTTTTTCTTTGTCTAATCCGATACTTGTTGTGTTCATATTTATCATTTTTAAATTTATTTTTTATACTACAAATTTCGACAAAAATAAAGCGACATAAACATAATCTTTATTGATAGTTTTAATATCTTTATCACAAATATTGATAGTAATGACAATCACACAATTAAAATATGTTTTGGCAGTGGCCGAATACAAAAACTTTACAATAGCCTCTAAACATTGTTTTGTTACCCAGCCCACTTTAAGTATGCAAATTCAAAAATTGGAAGAAGAATTTGACACGCAAATTTTCAACAGAAACAAAAAACCCATACAGCTTACCGAGGTAGGTAAAAAAATTATTGAACAAGCTAAGATCATTGTGGATGAAAGCAATCGCATCAATGACATTATAGACCAACAAAAAGGGTTTATAGGAGGCGATTTCAGGTTGGGAATTATTCCAACCGTTATGCCTACCTTACTTCCGCTGTTTTTAAAAACGTTTATTAAAAAATATCCGAAAGTAAATCTGATTATTGAAGAAATTACCACGGAAGAAATCATAAAAAAATTGGCCGACGGACATATTGATGTTGCCATTGCCGCCACACCATTAGAAAATGACCAGATTATGGAGCGCGTTTTATATTACGAGCCTTTTGTTGGATTTGTTCCTGCAGAACATCGGCTTTTTAAAAACAAAACCATTGCTGTTGAAGCGTTGCAGATAGAAGATATTTTGTTGCTGGAAGATGGTCACTGCTTTAAAGAAAATATTATCAATTTATGCAGTGCCATTGGTTATAAAAATCAGCATTTCCAGATTCAAAGCGGCAGTTTTGACACCTTGATAAAATTGGCCAAGGAAGATTTGGGTATGACCTTGCTGCCTTACTTGCAAACTTTGGACCTGGCCGACAAAGACTTAAAATATTTACGCCCTTTTAACGCGCCGGTCCCTGCCAGGGAAATAAGCCTTATTTACCACAAGTCCCAATTAAAAATACAATTGATTGAAACACTGAAAAACGTGATAGACAGCGTAATAAGAGGTGTCATTGCCTTTAATGACGTTCAAATAATTAGCCCTTTGGCACAAAAAAAAGGAGCTTAAAAGCTCCTTTCTTTATTTTCCACTAAGACCAAACACAATTGAAGTTCCGGTTTGTTAAGGGTGAACTCCTTTAGCCAATAGTACAATTCTTTTATTTCATAGGGTAATAATCTGTTTACTGCTTTTTCCAATTCTTTTTTAAATAACTCTTTATTAAAGCTGACCTTTTCGAGTATAGTTTTTGTGTACTCAAACATTGCTCTTGCCATAAATTAATAGGTTTTTAGTTGGTAATTAAAGAACGTTGTACTCTTTTATTTATTGTGTGAATTTAATCAATAAATCTTACATTAAAAACTTTTAAGCGTAATTTGTGATTCTTTTATGAACTAAAGTTTATTTACCTTTTCAATTAAATCGTGGGCTGTTTTTTCCAATTCTAAATTAATAGCCTTAAAATAAGCTTTTTTGTCCTCAATTTTTTTAACATTCACTTTTTCAATTAAAACATCAAACGATTCAATTGCTTCATCTATAATTGCTTCTGTACCTGCTGAACCTGCTTTAGGATTGTATAATTCCCAAGTATAACACGCTTCAATAATATCTCCCAGAACGTAATTAATATCCTTTTTTAAATTTTTAATACTTGCCATAAAATTTTTATTGGTTTATTTTGACTGCAAATTTACAAGAAAATGCGTTATTATTTAATGTTTTATTCAAATAATGTTCGTTTATTGAAATAAATTTTTAATTTTGGATGTAATATGAAAGAATTTTTTAACATACAATCTATTGTTATGGCAACTTTAAAAGATGGCAAAGCCTTATTTTCAGTTGTATGTCATCGTTATGCGATTTGCAATCTTACGCAACAACAGCAAGTATGGAAACAAAAAAGCACTTTCAATTATTATTGACGATATTTAAAATTATAAAACCAATTTTAAAAGGTGCTTTTTTCGAAAAGCACCTTTTTTTATGAACTAATTTATTAATTAAAAAACAACCATTATGAAAAAATTAAACATCACACAGCAAATTAAT
>JAWOHJ010000046.1:0-3312 GCA_046485225.1 Lutibacter sp.
TTCCCGTCAAAATCTGACGTAGTTCCATTCTGTGTTCCTTTTTCAAGAATATTTACACCGGGCAACACTTCGCCCGAAACCTCTGTAATTACACCTTTTATAGTAGATCCTTCTTGGGCAATAATTTCATTTCCCATGAGCACGCCCATAAAAAGGAAAATTGCAAAACATCCCTTTAAGGCTTTTTTTAATAAAACTTTGATGTTCATAATTTAATTTTAATTTGGTTAATATTTGATTAATTATTCAGGTTTTTCATTAGTTCGCCGTTTATATAGGTATTTTCAAATTTCAGATTTTCAACATTTTCCAATGAATAAAGACTGTCAACTTTTTCTATCACTACGTTTTTAAACGTCACATTTTTAATGGTAGATTCTTTGTAGCCTTTCGCCAAAATACCATACTTGCCACCGTATTTTACCTTAACGTTTTCGAGGTGAATATTTTGAATTACAGGTATAAAATCACCGGTTTGGTTGCCATAATAATCGTAAAACATATTAATCCTCAACACAGCTTCCTTCACTTCACCAACCACTAAATTTCTGACATAAATATTTTCAATAACACCGCCTCTTTTAGAATTGGTTTTTATTCTTATGGCTCTGTCTAAATTTGGGCTGTCCATCACACAATTATCAACAAAAACGTTTCTTACACCCGCAGAAGCCTCACTTCCTATGACCACCCCGCCATGACCGTCAATCATCTTACAATTTTGAATCACAATGTTTTCACTTTTTATGGCCACGCGTCTTCCTTCTGCATCCCTGCCTGCTTTTATGGCGATACAATCATCTCCTGTATTAAAAGTACAATTTCTGATAATGACATTTTTTGAATATTCTGGGTCACAACCATCATTATTTGGCCCGTGACTTTCCACAGTGACACCATCAATAATTACATTATTACATTTTAATGGATGCAGCACCCAAAAAGGTGCATTTATAATTTTAACATCCTTAATAAGCACGTTTTCACAATCAAATGGCTGAATAAAACTTGGCCTAAGATAAAAGCCTTCACCAAAAATCCTTTCAGAAACAGCGACATTATCTTCAGACATTTTTGCAAGTCTTGGCAGAACATTTTCATTCAGCTGACTTGGATCTCCTTTTTTCCAGCCATACGCTTCATGTCCTTTCCAAACCCACCAATTTTCATTGCTCGCCTGTCCGTTTAAGATTCCTTTACCCGTTACCGCAATATTTTTTTTCTTGTACGCATATATTAAAGGAGAATAATTCATAAGCTCGATTCCTTCAAATGAAGTATGAACTATTGGATAATCAAATGGATTTGTGCTAAATAAAATTTCAGACTCTTCTTCTAAATGAAGATTTACATTATTGTCTAAATGAATTGCCCCAGTCAGGTATTTTCCTTTTGGCACGATTACTTTACCGCCTCCGCTTTCAGTACATTTTTTTATCGCATTTTGAAAAGCCAAAGTATTGTTAGTTACACCATCTGCAACAGCACCAAAATCTAAAATATTAAAGGTCTTATCGGGAAATGTAGGTTCCACCACACTGTCAAGTATTTGTTGCATTATTTTCCAAGGATCATTCTCAACAAGCTCAACCTTAGCTTCTTTACAAGAAACAAGCAGAATTGCAAACGTTAAAAGTAAATACTGAATAAATTTCTTGGAAAAATTATTGTTTTTCATAATTCTTAGATTTCAAATATTTTAATGTAAGAAAAAAATATTATTGTAATCGATTACACAAACGTAAACAAAAAGTGAATATTTTCCAAATTTTTTGTTAATAATTATTCATATTTTGATAATAAATTATATTATTTTAATTTTACATCCATAATATTGTGTAATTTTGACAAAATATTGCACGCTTTCCTTAATTTTATTATGATTGTATTTTTTAAGGTAATCGATAACACAAAATTGTTTCCTAGAAATATTTATTAATTTTGATATATTTGCATTTATAATTATTATTCAATGACCAAAAAGACAACGATTTACGATATCGCTAAAAAACTTAATATTACAGCAGCTACGGTATCCAGAGCATTGAATAACAATCCGAAAATAAGTGATGCTACCCGCAAATTGGTCCTGGAAACCGCGGAAAAATTAAATTATAAACAGAACACCCTTGCTTTGGCGCTTAAAAGTGGAAAAAGCAATAACGTTGGTGTTATTGTTCCTCGCATCAATAGCGCATTTTTTGCATCGGTAATTCGCGGAATTGAGGATGAGTTGCATCCGGAAGGCTATCAGGTTATTATATGTCAAACGCACAACAATGAAGGTCTTGAAATTGAAAAAATCAATACCTTAATGAATGCGCAGGTTGATGGTATTTTAATGTCTATTTCTACTATTGATATTGAAAAAAAGGAGAGTTTTAACCGATTGCTTAAAAAAAACATACCGATCGTGTTTTTTGACAGAAAGAAAAATATTGAGGGTGTAAGTTGTGTAACCATTAATGATTTTGAAGGCGGATATAAAGCAACAAAACATTTAATTGACCAGGGCTGCAAACGAATTGCCCATTTATCCATCGATCGTTTATTTGAAATTTATAAAGATCGATTTTTAGGATACAAGCAAGCTTTATTAGATCACGGACTTGAATTTGATGAAAGTATGGTCATTGAAACTAAAAGTGATGTTGAAGAAGGCCGATTGGCGACATTAGAATTGTTGAATATGAAAAACAGGCCAGATGCCATCTTTTCTGCCAGTGATTTTTCTGCACTTGGCGCCATCCAGGAAATAAAAGCAAATGGTTTTAAAATCCCGGAAGATATTTGTGTTGTTGGGTTTGGAAATGAGCCTTTCACAAAATTTATGGAGCTTTCCATTAGCACAGTTGATCAATTTCCATTAGAAATGGGGAAAATTGCAGCAAAAGTATTTTTAGAGCAAGTAAACAATAAACAAAACCTTAAGATTGAGAAAAAAGTAGTGTTGAAACCTGAATTGCTCATTAGAAAATCATCAGTAAAAACACCTGTCTTCATAAATTCCTTGGACAAATAAGTTTATTGAACTAAACATAAACGCAAAAAAACCAAGATTCACCATCTTGGTTTTTTTTATGTTGATTAATTAAGGTTTCTACTCCTTTTTATAATGAAACGCCTCTTTACCAAGGGATAAAATCATTTTGATTTAGCAAGTCTGCCTTTGTTTTAATGTTGCCACTTGCAACTTCTATAATAAAATCAAGCATTTTCTCTGCCATTTCTTCTATCGTTTTTTCACCTCTAATTACGGCACCTGTATCAATATCTATAATATCACTCATTTTATTTGCCAACTCGGAGTTT
>JAWOHJ010000067.1:0-4202 GCA_046485225.1 Lutibacter sp.
TTTTGCAAAGGTGCAGATCGGTATAATTTTTAGGTGTTTTTCCCGCGCAAATTCTATGGCTTTAATCACCAGTTTTTTTCCTGCGCCTTGTCCTTTTAACTTTTCGTCAACTTGCGTATGGTCTATGATAATTCCGGTTTTGCCCTGTCCGCGCATACGTCATTTCTGCAACTATTTCTCCATGTTGTTCGATAAAAAAGGCGCCTTTTTTGCCACTGTCTTTATGTTGTATTTTCATGATTAAGAATTTTAATTTCTGAATGGGTTACAGCAGTTACATAATTCGTTTAAATTCAAATAAAATAGGAGGATGAAAATATAGTTGCTGATTCAATATTTGTCTGATGGATAACCTCCTTTAATTTTCCTCAAAATAAAAAATAGCTTCAATAGGCAATTTAAAGAGTTTTGAAATCCTGAAAGCGGTTGGCAAACTGGGGTCAAATTTTTCTTTTTCAATGGCGTTGATTGTTTGTCGGGACACACCAATAATATCAGCCAAATCTTCCTGGGTGAAGCTATGTTCGGCACGTAGCACTTTTAGTCTGTTTTTCATGCGTATCTTCTTGTATTTACGGTGACACATACCAAGTAAGTTACGCCAATAAACAACACCAAGTGACTTATTTCTGCCGTAAAAGCGATGAGTTTGGTGCTGTCAAGCAAAGAAAATGACAATCCAACAACTACCGCCAATCCCAATGTTAAAGCCAAAGACTCCAAATGAATTTTACGTTCCAGCTCATCGAACTTATTAAATAAGTTTTTGTTTGCGATAATCATTAAAATTCCATTGGCGAAGTTTACCGAAACTGCCAAAGCAGTTAAAACAGTGTGATCATCCCAAATGTACTTAGGCCCAAAGGTTGCAATTGCCATCGTAGCCACCCAACTCCACGTCCACGCGGCCAATTGGTGCAGCTTTTTTTTTCGTTCTGTTTTCATCATAATGTAATTAATAGTTGACTTAATGTAATGTTTACTTTACAAATGTAATTAAAATAAATTAAATGTCAAGTCTTATTTACAAAATTACCAGAAATAAAAAAAGGCGGTCCAGTTTACAGACCACCTTTTCTAATTAATAAATGTGTTAAAAACTTCATTTATAAGACCTTGCAGCCTAAAAAATGAAACTTAAATTATGCCAGATCATAACGATCCATGTTCATCACTTTGGACCATGCAGCTACAAAATCGTGCACAAACTTCTCTTTATTATCATCTTGTGCATAAACTTCAGCATAAGCTCTCAATATTGAATTTGAACCAAAAACCAAGTCAACACGTGTGGCTGTCCATTTGGTTACTCCTGTTTTTCTGTCCACTATATTGTAAAGATTGTTGGCAACAGGCTTCCACGAGTTATTCATATCTGTAAGGTTCACAAAGAAATCATTGCTTAATAAGCCTTCTTTTTGTGTGAATACTCCGTGTTTGGAGCCTCCGTAATTGGCACCTAAAACTCGCATTCCGCCTATAAGCACTGTCATTTCAGGAGCTGTTAACCCCATCAATTGTGTTCGGTCAAGCATCAGTTCTTCAGGTTTTACTTCATAGTCCTTTTTCAACCAGTTTCTATAAGCATCGTGCAATGGTTCAAGATCTGCAAATGAATCAGCATCGGTCATTTCAGCTGATGCATCACCTCGTCCTGCACTAAAAGGCACTGTTATGTTTACGCCCGCTTCATGAGCTGCTTTTTCAACTGCAGCAGATCCTCCCAAGACAATCAAATCGGCTATACTTACTTTTTTATGCAAACCGGATTGAATTTCGGCAAGTTTGTTCAATACTTTTTGTAAACGCTCAGGCTCATTTCCTGCCCAGTCTTTTTGCGGTGCCAAACGAATTCTGGCTCCGTTCGCTCCGCCTCTGTAGTCTGATCCTCTAAACGTTCTTGCACTGTCCCAAGCAGTATTGATAAGTTCTGTTTTGGACAATCCGCTGTTTAATAAGGTTTGTTTTAAATCGCCAATTTCCGATTCGCTCAAAGTATAATTAACTGCAGGTACAGGGTCTTGCCAGATTAAATCTTCTTGAGGTGCATCGGGACCTATATAACGTGTTTTAGGACCAAGATCGCGGTGGGTCAATTTAAACCAGGCTCTGGCAAAAACTTCCGTAAAATATTCTTGATCTTTGTGAAAACGCTCTGAGATCTTTCGGTATTCAGGATCCATTTTCAAGGCCATATCAGCATCGGTCATAATTGGGTTACGGCGAACGTTTGGAATGTGGGCATCAAATGGTTTATCCTCTTCCGCAATATTAACAGGCTCCCATTGCCACGCGCCTGCTGGACTTTTCTTTAGTTCCCAATCATATTTGAACAATAAATTAAAATACTCATTGTCCCATCGGGTAGGATTTGTGGTCCATGAACCTTCAAGTCCGCTTGAAACAGTATCTTCGGCATTTCCTTTCCTTGTGGGATTCATCCAGCCAAAACCTTGATCTTCCAAATTTGCTCCCTCAGGACTCTGGCCTAAAATTGTAGCATCACCATTACCGTGGCATTTACCTACAGTATGTCCGCCAGCTGTAAGCGCAACGGTTTCCTCATCATTCATCGCCATACGCTTAAAAGTAGTGCGCACATCCTGAGCAGTTCTCAAAGGGTTTGGAACGCCGTCCACTCCTTCTGGATTTACGTAGATGAGTCCCATTTGAACTGCGGCCAAAGGATTTTCCAGCGAATCACGATTTTCATCATTGTCATAACGATTTTTAGTTTCTGCCAGCCATTCTTTTTCTGATCCCCAATAAATATCTTTTTCGGGATGCCAAATATCTTGACGCCCTCCAGCAAATCCAAATGTTTTTAATCCCATAGATTCATAGGCCATATTACCGGCTAAAATGAATAAATCGGCCCACGAAAGTTTATTGCCGTATTTTTTCTTGATTGGCCATAACAATCTGCGTGATTTGTCAAGGTTTACGTTATCTGGCCAGCTGTTTAGCGGCGCAAAACGCTGATTTCCGGTATTGCTTCCACCGCGTCCATCAGAAATTCTATAGGTTCCTGCAACATGCCAGGCCATACGTATCATCAGGCCGCCATAGTGTCCCCAATCTGCCGGCCACCAGTCCTGGCTGTCTGTCATTAATGCCTTTAAGTCCGTTTTTACCGCCTCTAAATCCAGCTTTTTGAATTCTTCAGCATAGTTAAAATCGGCTCCCAAAGGATTTGTTTTGGTGTCATGTTGATGTAAGATGTCTAAATTTAGTGCTTTTGGCCACCAATCCATTACCGTGTTACTTACCTCAGTGTTGGCTCCGTGAACAAACGGGCACTTACCGCCTCCATTAGTTGCTTTGCTATTTTCCATATTTTTAATAATTTAAATTTTGTAACTACACAAATTAACATATTTGAAATCATATTTTTACATAAATTTAAATTATAAAATCTATATAATTATAAGATAAATTTATAATCTTCACAGCAATATATTTCTATTAAGCGAAGCAAAAAAGATGCTATTTATCAATAAAAAGACCATCGGTTTTTAACAAGATCCTATATATAAGCTAAGAAATGTTTAAATCTGTGAGAAATTCCCAAATATTTATCTCATAAATTTAAGTAATATTTTGGGAATCACATGCACAGCGCTCAATTTTAATTTTGAATTATGAATTTTAAATTAATCGCGTTAAGGATAGAACTATTGTTTGAGCGCTCCCGTTTTTTCGGGACGCGAGTAGTGATAGCCTGACCCGTAGGGAAACGCCCAAACAATTATGATTATTTTTTGCACAAAACTACTTATCGCAACACTTTTATGACAGGAATCTGGTTATTTAAAATTAAAAAGCAACGGAAAAAGAAACGTTACCAAAGCTGTCCAAATGCCGTAAATTGGGATAAAAAACGCGATTACATTTTCAACTTTTTGCACTTCGGATTTTCCTCTTATGATCAAAAATAATTTATGGCCCACTAAAATGAGGTTGATGAATATCAACAAATTGGCACCTAAAACAGCGATTCTGTTGGGCGTAATTCCGAATTCCACCAAGCGGAATGCGATGGCCGAAAGCGCGATGCCATTTAAAATAATGGTGAGTGCGGAAAGTCCGAATAAAAACAACAGGTTCAGTTTTTGGTTGGCGTTTTTGGTTGCAGCGGTTACAGAAAATAGAATGATGGCCATAACGCCGATCAATAATGCATTGAAAATCAATAAAAAATT
>JAWOHJ010000217.1:0-2991 GCA_046485225.1 Lutibacter sp.
AGCAGGCGCAACACAAGGCTCTGGACTTAGCCCAACCGTTATGGCAACTCAATGGCGACACTGCAAACATCAACCGACAGCCATAAAACGAACAAACAAAAAATGAAACTATATACACTTCTTTTATTAAGTACCTTAACTGTATTCACTTCCTGTAAGGGACAAAATCAAAAAACGGTTGACATCAAATCAGAACAGACAAACAAAACAACAGCAGGTGACACGGTTTCAGAACTTGATAAGACCATATTCGTTGTCTTTCAAGCCAACAATAATGACTATTGGTTTGGTAGTGACGGACAAGGTGTATTTCGTTATGACGGAAAAACCATTCTTCATTTTGCAACCAAAGACGGCTTATGCAGCGACCGCATTCGGGAAATCAAGGAAGATAAATCAGGCAACATTTTTTTTACTACATTGGGCGGCATCAGCAAATTTGACGGACAAAAATTCACCACCTTGCCGGTAATAGAAAGTACTGAATGGAAGCTGGAACCGGATGATTTGTGGTTCAATGGGGAACCTGGTAAAAATGGACCTTATCGGTATGATGGAGAATCGCTTTATCATTTGGAATTTCCAAAACACTATCTTGCAGACGAATTTTATACAACAAATCCAAATCCTCCATATAACCCGTATGAAGTCTATACTATTTATGAAGACAGCAAAGGAATTCTTTGGTTCGGCACGTCAAACTTTGGCATTTGTCGCTTTGATGGCAAAACACTAAGTTGGATGTATGAAAAGCATTTGACAGAAATAGAAGGGGGTGGTCAATTTGGTATCCGCTCCATTATTGAAGACAAAGAAGGAAAATTTTGGTTCTGCAATACCAGCTATCGTTACAATATCCTTTCAGGCAGTTTAATCGAACAGGACAAAATTTTAATAAACTATAAACGGGAAAAAGGAATTGACAATGTAAAATCACCAGAAGGAAGGGATATGATTTACTTCATGTCCGTTATCGAAGATAATAAAGGAGACCTGTGGATGGTGACTTATGAACAGGGAGTTTGGCGATATGATGGAAAAACTCTCACCCACTATTCTGTCAAAGATGGTTCCAGGGATATTAAGCTATTCTCCATTTACAAAGACAAACAAGGCGAACTATGGCTTGGCACACATGAAGCAGGAGCCTACAAATTCAATGGCAATACATTTGAAAAATTCAAACCATGATAATTGAAAGAAGAGCAGCCGCTAATAAGGTGTAAAAATGCATTAAAACGTATTTTACACTAAACGCTGGCGGTCATTGTAAGAAGCCTGAGTAGCAATCACGAACTAAAAATTATCTTAACTTAGGTCTGATAATTACAGATTGACAGAATGATGAAATATTATTATGAGTAAGGCCAAAATATCCATACGTTTTTTTGATGACCGTGAAGTGCGAGCCGTTTGGGACGAACAAAATGCTAAGTGGTGGTTTAGCGTGTTGGATATCGTGGCTGTTCTTAATGACCAGGATGATTACACCAAAACCCGAAACTATTGGAAATATCTTAAATCCAAACTGAGAAAAGAAAACAGTAAGTTGGTTAGTGCCACTACCCAACTGAAACTTTTGGCAAGTGACGGTAAACGATATTTAACAGATATGCTTGATTTTAATGGCATAATTGGAGTAAAATTAGCAAACGAGATTATATAAACTCAATGATGTTAAGTCCAACAAAAAGTAGTACCCTAAAAATACTTTTGAAAAATGCGCTCACTACAAAAATAAACGACCGTGAAATGTTTATGAAAGGCATTGACTACTCATATTACTACGAAGAAAATGATTAAAGAAAAAAAGATAGAGATAGAATGAAAATAGAAATAGCACAGCAGAAAACAACGAACCGCCAACACCATTATAAAAAAGACTCATAAAGCTAATAATAACAATAGGATTTACATTAATGCCTTTTTTCACACGCCTCTCCAATGTATTGGACAGATTAGAAAAATATTGGGTAATTATCTAACATCAATTTTTGATTAAACTTGAAGACAGACGCAAAATTTAAATGCAAACGTTTACATAAAGTATTCTAAAGACTCAATCAAAAATCACAAAAACTAAGTGATTCTCCAGGAACACTATATCCTCCAATTTTTTTTCACCTGCTTTCAAAAAATGATACAATAACTCTATATTTATGCTGATTTTTGCGTTAAATATCACCTTTAAATATTTGCATCGGATGAAAAAAATAATGGTGCTTTTCGTTGCAATCCTTTTATTGCAAAACCTTCCTGTTGTGGCACAAACCAGTGCTGCAGACAGTTTAAAACAACTGCTGCAAATTGAAAGGCAGGATACCAGTCGTGTAACGCTGCTTAACCTGCTCTCAAGACAGTATTATTTTAATTATCCTGATACGGCATTGGTTTATGGCCAGGAAGCACTTGCCCTGGCAAGAAATATTGGTTTTATTAAGGGAGAAGTAATGAGCCTGCTTAGGATAGGCACTGTATTTAGTGTCATAGGCAATTATCCAAAAGCATTGGAGTTTAACTTGGAGGCATTAAGAAAGGCAGAATCAATAAAGAATGAAAGATTTACCTTTAACGCCCTGACAAACTTAGGAATTGATTATGGTTTGATGGGAAATTACCGGGAGGGAATAAATTATATGCTGAAAGCGCTTGATATGGCCAGGCGCATGGATGATAAATTAGGGATTTTTGATAACTTAGGTAACCTGGGAGACGCCTATGAGAAATTAAACATCCTTGATTCAGCTCGCCTATATACCATCCAGGCTTACGATTTATCCATTCAGCTCAATCTGGGAGGCCTTCCTACAGGACTAGTTTTTAACAATCTGGGCAATATCTATTCAAAGATGGGGCAGGATGAAGTTGCCATGGCCAATTACAATTTAAGTGTTCCCCTGTATTTAAAGGATGGTAATTTTGATGGCTTATCTGAAGCCTATCTGGGGATGGCCATGTTGTTCCGCAGAGCAGAAGCGGCAGATTCCTCTT
>JAWOHJ010000050.1:0-2851 GCA_046485225.1 Lutibacter sp.
CTAAAGGCAGTTCAAATATTTTAGGTTGTGACTGCGGCGTTTCCAATAAATCGATTGTCTGGCCAAATTGCACATAAGTTCCTGTTTGGGAAATTTCACCGTTGATTAAGATTTGTCCGCGTTTGATGGCTTTTTTTATGCCTGCGTTTGATGGAATAAAATCGTAAAAAATTGTTGGTGCATAATTTTGCAGTCGAATATTTTCAATGCCTTTTGGGACAATATGTGAGTGAAGTATGCAGATAATATTTTATAATAATTGGCGGTTCTTGTATAGCAGTTCAATGATTTCCCGATAATCAAAAGATAAATTCAGTTTTGAAGCTTCATCAAATGAAAACCAATTGTAATCCAATACTTCAAGTTCCTGAATTTTTATTTCGCCGGTCCAATTTCCCAAAAACCGATAATATTTTCGTTCTTGCCAAATGCCGATTTTAATAATTTCGGTAGGTGTAAAATCCAAATTACATTCTTCCTTAACTTCACGGATCACGTTTTGCTCGGCTGTTTCGCCAGCTTCGGCTCTTCCTCCGGGGCAACCCCAACATTCCGCATAATTTTCTGTGTAATGGGAACGTTGCAACAACAGTATTTTTTTATCCTGTAAAATAACGCCAGATGCCGCTAAAATCATAAAATTCTATTTTTTAATGATGCCAAGTGTGGCGGTTTCTCCGGTTTGCAAATGCCATTCTTTAGAAGAAATAACATTCCCCATAGCGTCATAAACAATCATTTCTGCAGTATTCGGGCCAGAATAACCTTGGTTTAGCGCCTGAAAATCTATTCTGTTAAAGCCATCTTCTAAATTAAGATACACCACAAAATAATTTCCTTTAAGTCCGATGTTGGTGCTCACAACTTGATTGTTCAGGTAAATTTGAATTCGGTCACCATCAACCAAACCAAAATCTCTGCATTCAATTTTAACAGTTTTTGTGGTGCTATTAACGGTTCCTAAGCTAAAATTACTTTGCAATTTTTTATGGGTTACATCTTGTCCTTTCCAGTACTTTTTGCCAATAATGTCTCTGTCTTCCGGCAATGTTTCCATTAAAAAGTTATGATTTTTTGAATTGGATTTATTTTGTTCCAAGTTTTTATCAATGGCGCTTGTATTCAGCTTTTCATCAATTTTCAGATCAATATTTTGTGTCGGCGGTGCTATTTTTGTGTTTTCAAAAGTGGCTTTTATGGGTGTTTTGCTTTTAAGCACACCAGCGTTATTGTCCATTTTTATGGGCTTGGTGGCAGATTTTCCGGAATCAATCTGTGAAAATACATTTACCGAGAAACAACCTATGAAAAGTGTTAAAAGATATATTTTTAAGGTATTGTTCATTTTCAGGTTTAATTTCATAGACAGCTGCAAAAAAAATGCCAAGTATTGTAAATTATTAAGATGGTGATAAAAGTAATAAAAAATGCCCCAATAACTATTGAGGCATTTTACTAATTGTTTGTTAAACTATTTTGAAATGCTATTTAATCAGTTCAAAACTTCGTTTGATAAAATTGGTTAAATCTTCACCATGCAATAAGTTTTGGGAAAGTTTTGCCAAGTCAAACGCCTGTTTGATTAAGGCTTCCTGTTTCTTTTTGGTTTTTGTGGCCAAAATTTTGCCAACCAATTCGTTGTTGGTATTCACCACCAAATTGTACATATCAGGGAAATTTCCCATACCCATAAATCCACCGCCGCCAGTTGCCTGCATTTCTTTCATACGACGCATAAATTCGGGTTGTGTGATGATAAACGGATTTGCAGATGAATCCATTGCTTCCAGCTGAACGGAATAGGTTTTAGTCGGAATTACTTCTTCAATAATTGGTTTTAATTCGGCTATTTCCTCATCAGAAAGTTTGCTTATTTTGACTTCGTCTTTTTTGATTAAATTGTCAATTTGATCCGCATCAACACGCGCAAAATGGATATTTTCTTTTGAGCCTTCCAATTTTTGAATTAAATGGGAAACAATAGGAGAATCCAACAACAAAACTTCGTAGCCTTTTTCTCTTGCGGCATCAATATAACTGTGTTGCGCTTTTACGTTTGATGCATACAAAATAACCAGATTGTTGTCTTTATCGGTTTGAAGCGGTTTGATTTTTTCCTGCAATTCTTCAAACGTAAAATACGTGTCGTCTACCGTTGGATACAAGGCAAACTTGTCCGATTTTTCAAAGAATTTATCTTCGGAAAGCATTCCGTATTCAATAATTATTTTGATGTCGTTCCATTTTTCTTCAAAAGCCTTGCGGTCATTTTTGAACAAACTGATCAATTTATCAGCAACTTTTCGGGTGATGTAGCTCGCTATTTTTTTAACGGCAGCATCAGTTTGCAAATACGAACGGGAAACGTTCAACGGAATATCCGGAGAATCAATCACACCGCGAAGCATTTGTAAAAAGTCGGGTACAATTCCTTCCACATTATCCGTTACAAATACCTGATTTTGATACAATTGAATCTTATCTTTTGCCTGATCAATATTCTTTGTCAGTTTTGGAAAATATAAAATTCCGGTTAAGTTAAACGGATAATCAACATTTAAATGAATGTTAAACAAGGGTTCTTCAAATTGCATCGGATACAATTCCCGGTAAAAATCGGCATAATCCTCTTCTTTTAAATCGGTCGGATTTTTTGTCCAAGCCGGATTTGGATTGTTTACAATATTATCGACCGTAATTTTTTCCGGTTTTGCATCTTCAGGCGCATCATCAGCCAAAGGCAACGTTTCTTGACGCGTTCCAAATTTAATTGGAATCGGCATAAACTTGTTGTATTTGTTCAGCAATTGCATAATGCGGTTTTCTTCCAAAAATTCTGTGGAATCCTCGG
>JAWOHJ010000174.1:0-3930 GCA_046485225.1 Lutibacter sp.
TAAAAGTTTCTGGTAGCTTGATTGAAGACATGCCTAAAGGCGAACAATTTTTTAAAGATATTGTATTTTTTGAGGAAGAATTTGGCGGTATTATGCCTTTAGAAATCATTATTGACACCAAAAAAGAAAATGGTGTTATGAATTTGTGTACGCTAAAACGAATGAATGAACTGGAAGAAACGATTGAAGAAATCCCCCAATTATCAAAACCCATTTCTGTTTTAAATATTGTAAAATACTCAAAACAAGCTTTTTACGGAGGTAATCCGAAATTTTATCAATTACCTACCAACCAAGAGAAAAACTGGATTTTATCTTATGCCAAAAATGCGACTTCCAACACCAATTTATTGGACAGTTATGTTGATTCTACAGGCAGATATGCCCGAATAACAACTTTTATGAAGGATATTGGCACCGATAAAATGGAAGTTATTGAAGAACGTTTGCAACAAAAAATCGATAAAGAATTTCCTAGGGAAAATTACGATGTATCCATGACTGGCAAAGCGTTGGTGTTTTTAAAAGGAACCAACTATTTAGTTCATAATTTAGTGATTTCACTATCGTTGGCCATATTTCTGATTGCTATTTTTATGGCATTCCTGTTTCGCTCCTTCAAAATGATTTTAATTTCTTTAATCCCCAACATTTTTCCGCTTTTAATAACGGCTGGTTTAATGGGATATTTAGGAATTCCCATAAAACCCTCAACAATTTTGGTTTTTAGCATTGCCTTTGGAATTTCGGTCGATGATACCATTCACTTTTTAGCTAAATACCGCCAGGAATTAAAGGCCAATAATTGGAGAATAAAACAATCGGTTTACAATGCCTTGCGTGAAACTGGTGTGAGTATGTTTTATACTTCCATCGTGTTATTTTTCGGATTTTTGGTATTCACCATTTCAAGTTTTGGAGGCACCATTGCTTTAGGCGGTTTGGTTTCTGTAACTTTATTGTTTGCAATGGTTTCTAACTTATTGTTACTGCCATCTTTGTTGCTTTCATTAGAAAAAAATATTGCTAATAAGGAAGACTTTAAAGAGCCGACGATTACTATTCTTGACTCATATGATGAAAATGGCGATAGATAGGTAAGAAAGCCTCCTAATCCCCGAAGGGGAACATATAAATTACAATTATTCAATCAAATTTTTAAAAATTCATTATTAATTGTTACCAATCAATTGTTAATAGTCAATTGCCAATTATCAATTGAAATAGTATCTTTGCAACGCAAAATATTTAGAATATGAAAAGAAGCAATGTGGCTGAACTTTTAAAATCAACCAATTTTTCACAAGAAGTAAACCTTAAAGGTTGGGTTAGAACATTTAGGGCCAATCGTTTTATTGCGTTAAATGACGGGTCAACTATTAATACCATCCAATGTATTGTTGATTTTGAAAATACAGATGAGCGCATTTTAAAACGCATTACTACTGGCGCAGCAATATCTGTAAAAGGAATATTGACGGAAAGCCTAGGTAAAGGCCAAAACGTGGAAATTCAAATTACAGAAATTGAAATTTTAGGCGATTCAAATCCCGAAGAATATCCAATTCAACCTAAAAAACACAGTTTCGAATTTTTACGGGAAAATGCGCATTTGCGTATCAGAACAAATACTTTTAGCGCGGTAATGCGCGTAAGATCGGCATTGTCTTTTGCCGTGCATAAATATTTTATCAAAAACGGATTTTACAATTTTCATGCACCAATAATTACGGGGTCTGATGCTGAAGGCGCTGGAGAAATGTTCAATGTAACAACACTAGACGCCAACAATCCACCTAGAAATGAAGCTGGAAAAATTGATTATACTAAAGATTTCTTCGGAAAATTGACAAACCTAACGGTATCGGGACAATTAGAAGCTGAAACCTACGCGATGGCTTTGGGAAAAGTTTATACTTTCGGACCAACATTTAGGGCCGAAAACTCAAATACAACCCGTCATTTGGCCGAATTTTGGATGATTGAGCCTGAAGTTGCTTTCAATAATTTAGATGACAATATGGACTTGGCTGAAGATTTTATAAAATCGGTTATTTCTTATGTTTTGAAAAACTGCAAAGACGATTTGGCATTTTTAAACGACAGGTTAGCAGAAGAAGATAAGTTGAAACCAGCATTGGAACGCAGCGAAATGAGCCTTATTGAAAAACTGAACTTTATTGTTGAAAATAATTTTATACGTGTCAGCTATACTGAAGCCATAGATATCTTAAAAAATTCAACGCCTAACAAAAAGAAAAAATTTCAATATTTAATTGAAGAATGGGGCACCGATCTTCAAAGCGAACACGAACGCTTTTTGGTTGAAAAACACTTTAAATGTCCCGTTATTTTGTACGATTATCCTGCAAAAATTAAAGCATTTTATATGCGCTTGAACGATGATGGAAAAACCGTAAGAGCTATGGATGTTTTATTTCCAGGAATTGGAGAAATCGTTGGCGGAAGCCAACGTGAAGAGCGTTTGGACGTTCTGACACAAAAAATGGCAGCTCTGGGAATTGATGAAAAAGAATTATGGTGGTATTTAGATACCCGTAAATTTGGAACGGCAGTGCACAGTGGCTTCGGACTAGGATTTGAACGATTGGTGCAGTTTACCACAGGAATGGGGAACATAAGAGATGTAATCCCTTATCCGAGAACGCCACAAAATGCAGAATTCTAATAAATTCCAGTCTAAAATGACTTCATTTAGTAAATGCGATGTTTTTTTCGTATTTTTATAAAAAGCAATTTTAATTTATGCTTAAACAAGGTTTACAATTCAAATTATCGCAAAAATTATCTCCGCAACAAATTCAACTCATGAAGTTGATTCAATTGCCTACACAAGAATTTGAACAACGCCTAAAACAAGAATTAGAAGAGAATCCGGCTTTAGAAGTTAAAGATGAAAATGCAGAAGACTATGATAATTCGCAACTAAGCGACACATACGATGAGTATGATGACACCGGCAATGAAAGCATCAACACCGAAGACATCAATATTGATGAATATTTAAGTGATGATGAAATTCCGAATTACAAAACACAGGCGAATAATTATTCTTCAGATGATGAAGAAAAGGATATTCCATTTGCTTCCGGACCTTCATTTACACAGCATTTAAAAAATCAGATAAATACCTATCGTTTAACAGAAGAAGAAGAAATTATCACAGATTTCTTGATTGGAAGTATTGATGACAGTGGTTATATTCGCCGAGATTTGGTTGATATTCTTGATGATTTGGCCTTCACTGAAAATGTTTTTACCACTATTGAGGAATTGGAGCGTTTGCTTAAAATGGTTCAGCAGTTAGATCCTGCCGGGGTTGGTGCCCGGGATTTAAGAGAGTGCTTAATCATACAGTTGAAACGCAAGGAAGAAAAACCATCCATAAATCTGGCTATCAATATCTTAGAAAATGGTTTCGAACATTTTGTAAAAAAACACTACAACAAATTGTTGCAAAAGTTTCATGTCTCTGAAGAAGCATTAAAAGAAGGCATAAAACAAATTGAAAGACTTAACCCAAAACCGGGTGGTTCATTTGTTGGCAACAGTAAAATAACGGAGCAAATTGTACCCGATTTTACGATTAGAATAGTTGATGGCGAATTGGAACTTACACTTAATTCGAGGAATGCGCCAGAACTTCATGTTTCAAATGAATATAACAATTTAATGCATGGCTACAAAGACTCCAGCGAAAAATCTAAATCGCAAAAAGAAGCAGTCATGTTTATCAAGCATAAATTGGACGCCGCAAAATGGTTTATTGATGCCATAAAGCAACGCCAGCAAACCTTGCTTCTAAATATGAATGCCATTATGCAACATCAGAAGGCCTATTTTTTAACAGGTGATGAACGCAAATTAAAACCGATGATCTTAAAAGATATTGCTAATGTGATTGACATG
>JAWOHJ010000262.1:0-3381 GCA_046485225.1 Lutibacter sp.
TTTGAGATCAAAAATTGCGGCAGGAAAAATTGCTTCCGGCGATAATCTGTATTCAACCGCAAAACAAGCATATCCTTTAGATGCAATGTGTTGTGCCATTGGTATCATATGAGATTTATTTCCAGATTTCCATCCGCCTCCGTGAACCAAAATTACTGCAGGTTTTAATTGTTCACTTTTATGATAAAAAGCATCCAAATGCAGTTTTCTGTCTGCAATATTTTTATAAACAAGGTCTTTAATTTCAATAACATTTTCAAAAAAATCAGGTTTCACAATTTCAATGTGAGGAAACTTTTTTACTGATTTATTAAAAGCGCTATGTACGGTATAAGAGGTATCAACAGGATAGCTTATTTGTGCAAAAATAAGATTTGAACACAAAACACTAACTACCCATATTGCTTTACTCCTATTCATTTTTTAATAAAATTATCAATATTCAAAAGCACCCAAATCCGGCGCTGAACCATTAAACGGCAAGCCAACATTTACGCCTTTATCAATTAAATCACTTCCTGCTTTTAAGCGGAAAAAAGACACGTCCGGCAAACTGCCATCTGCTTTTCTTGGGCTGATTAAATGATTGTAATCGATACTTTCAAAATCTTCAGCAGTCACAGAAATACCATTTTGCCAGCTGTTGTTCGTAACATCTAAAATTGTGGCACTTATACTGCCAAAAGCGCCTAAAGCACTGCTGTTTTTAATGGTCAGTTTTTCCAAAGGATTCGTTGTGCTAAATGAGTAATTTTTTCCATTATCATACGCTGAACAGTTGTAAATGGTAACATTTCCTCTGTTGCTGTTGTGGTCAAAACCATCAAATACATTGCCAACAGCAATACAGTTTTTATAAATGGCATGGTGTTTTAACAACTTATCATCACTGCCTCCGGTTTTAAATCCGTTTCCGTCACCACTTCCTTTTGATCCGTTTTTTAAATAGCCATTTTTGATGGCCCAGCAGTTTTCATAAGTGGTTGTAATATTGTCTGTCCCCCTTAAATAGCCATCCCAACCATCGTCTAAATTATTCCAAGCCCTGCATCCGATGAATTTATTACCTGTTCCTGCAGTTAATTTACAAGCAAAACCATCGGCATTTTCCATCGTTGAATCGGCATTAAAATAGGAATCACAATTTAATATCGTATTATTTGATGCACCGCCATCTAGCTGCAAACCAGTATCTGAACATTCAGAAAAGGTACAAAATTCTATTAAATTATGATGACCTTTAATTTGCATTCCGTTATCTCCGGCTTTATAAATGTCAATTCCTTTGATATGCCAATAATCAGCCGTTAAAACAATGCCTTGATTTGCTGAATTTTCAACCATTGAAGAAAAATCCAGTTTTGGCCTGTTTTGTCCTTCTTTTCCTAAAAGTGTAATTTTGTTTTGTGAAGTGCCAGATATGCTGATTGTAATTTTACTGATTAAAGTATAAGTGCCTTGGGTTAAAATGATGGTACTTCCTGCTTTTACTTTTGACAATGCATCTAATAGCTGGGTTGCATTGGAAACTTCAATAGTGTTCTCATTTCCAACATCAAAACTGGATATTGTAATTTCTTTGGAGGCAGTTATACTATTCTTGTCGACAGCAGTTGCGGTAACCAAAACATTTCCATTTTTTTTTGCGGTAATAAATCCGCTCGAAGAAATTGTGGCTACAGAAACATCTGAAACCGACCAGGCAATTGCTTTATTGTTCGCATTTGCCGGCAAAACATTCGCTGTCATTTGTGCAACAGTCCCAGAGGTAATATTTGATCCACCAATGGTTATTGATTGGACATAAATTACAGGATCTGCATTAACCTCGTCTTTTGAACAAGAAAAAAGGGCAATTGCAATTAACATTACTAATACTTTCATTTACACCTTATTTATCCCATTAAAGGAAATTTCAATTTTATATTATATTAAAAGAGGTATGCAAAAAAATGCATACCTCTTAAAATTATAACAATTCTATGCATTGGGTTTTATTAAAGTCTCCAACGCGGATCCCCAACCTGATTGTCGATTAATGTTTGATTTGTAATTTTAAAATTACCTGTTGACGCATCTTCAAATCCAGGATCCAATGCTGTATGCGTTCCAGAACTATCAAATAATAATTTAGTGGAATCAAAAAATCCTGGGGCATTATAATAATTATTATTTAAAAAGACGGTAGCTTGACTTGTGGTGCTTTGGTTTGAATAATAGGCGCTTGTTGAAGCAAACAAATTATTGCGAACCGTTATGGCGTGTGCATTAAAACGAACATATAAAATCCGGTCATCTGTATTTGAAACACCAATTAAAGTACAATATTCTAACAACACGTTAATGGTTAAGCCTGTATTGTTTGAAGTACCCGCTGCGTCAAGTCTGAAAAAATCTCTTCCTGGTGAGCAATTATTAAAAGTACTGGTTTTAACAGCGATATTTAATACATCCGAATTTCTAAAATCGATAAAATCACCTCCACCAGTTAAAATATTGGTAAGAATGGAATTTTCAACTGTTACTGATTGAACAATAGCTCCGGTAATATTACCTGCAATAAATGAGCGTGCAAAATCATGTATATTACAGCCACTAATTAATAGTGAGTTGTAATTACCGGCTTCAGTATATCTTACCACATCTGATAAATTCGTACCGTCCCCAACTAAATCCAAATCAATTAAATTAACATCAATTGCACCGGCATTAAGTTGAAAATTAACTTTTAAAAGTGGTTTATCATAATTTCTTAAACCTTGAATGGTAATTGATTTATTTAAATTTATTGTACCGGTTTGCGCCGTATAGTCACCTGCTTCCAGTAATAAAATATCTCCTGGCGCTGCATCAGCAATCATTTGAAATAAATCATCAGTAATCATAACCAATGTATTATCGCCTACATCAATTCCTGTTTTAAAAGCTGCTGTACCTCTAATTTTTGTATTATTCATTAATAAAGCCGTATAATCCGTTTCACTGGTTAATCCGGTAACTGTTGCAATTCCCTCAATTTTTTCTTGTGGTGTGATCACACGTATAATCGCACCAGGATTGATCACTATTTGTGTTACATTGCTATTAGGCACCCATCTAAAAGTAGCTTCTAATGCCTTTATATCACCAGCTTGAGCTGGCAACATAAGCTGTTCAGTCAAGGTTGTTGCTGTTCCAACTGCCCACTTTGAATCTTCCAATCCTGTTGAACTAATTGCTTTCACTCTAATTGAATAAACTGTTTCTCCTTCTAATGCTACCTGAACAGGCAATTCATCAGCCTTAACATCAATAGTTTTAAAAACTGTAGTAAAGTTTGGATCATCAGCACTGAATTCCACCACATAATAATCCACATTATCATTTACCGTCCAATTCAAT
>JAWOHJ010000273.1:0-2575 GCA_046485225.1 Lutibacter sp.
CTCACATATTCCGTCAGTTTTAACTGGGTATTTAAATCCAGCACCCTTTTTTCTGTTTCAGATTTTGATTCAACGGCCAAAGCCGCTTCTGTAGCCAAATCGGTTAACTGGTTCGCTGATTTAAATTGCTCGGCTCCTTTTTCTACGGCTGACAAGTCTTCATTAACGATGACAATACGCTGGTTGATAAATTCGTTGGTGTTTTTGGCCGTTAAATTCTTATCCTCCACCGCATCATTGTTGTACTGGGCCACTAAGTTATCGAGTATTTCAATCGCTTTGGCTTTCACGGGATCGGTTAAACTTAAACGCAACACGCTTGACTGTTTGCTAACCGGCTGAATCTGCAACGCATTCCGATACCTGTTCACTACATTTTCAAAAGGCACAATTTGCACAATCAGCTCTTCATCGCCCTCAAATTTTCCTTTTCTTAACGGCGTTACAGCCATTTCACCAAAACTCATTTTTATGAGTGCACCGAAATTATGGTCTTTTGATTCTTTTCCGTCGGCCTCTTTTAAGGTAAAAGTGCTTTCCGAAGTGATCTTCAGCGTAAAGGCGGTGTTTAATTTATGAAAAACTGAATCGGGTGCAAAGAAATTGATTTTTACCGGTGCATCGCCCCTATACAACTCTGTTTGTATCACATTGCCCTGTTTAAAAAAAGTGACATTGGTGCCCAGGGATTTCGCCACCCTTTCGGCCAGCGATTTGGATTTCAGCAATTCCATTTCATTGTCCAGTGATGCTTTTGAACCGCCCATCAATCCCAAATCGGAAAAAGCGGAAAGCTCGGAGGCCAATCCCCCCGAATTTTTATCATCCACCAAAATGGTGGTTGAAACCGTATATTGGTTTTGAGCGTATCTCAAATAAAAAAAAGCGCTTATTAAAGCCACCGCAACCCCCAACACAAACCATTTCCAATGAAAAAGGTAGTTTTCCAGCTGCTCGCGCAGGTTAAAGGATTCGTCGTTGTCGTTTATGGGTTCGTATTGGTTGATTTCTTGCATAGGGTACTTTTTGTTATCGAATAATTATGGCAACGATTGAGATTAAGAATGAAATTGAGGATAAAATGATTCCGGTATTGGCACCCACTGCCGAAGAATTTATCTTAGACTTGTTGGGTTCCACAATCAGCACATCATTTTGAGCCAGGTAGAAATACGGGGAATTGAGTATTTCTTTGCTGGTTAAATCAATATCCACAAAGGTTCTTTTTCCGTTTTGCTCCCGCACCAGCACCACTGTTTTACGTTTTCCCTGGATGGTTAAATCGCCCGCCAAACCAATGGCTTCCAAAATGGAGATGCGTTCATTGGGTACCGGATAGGTTCCCGGTGATTTCACTTCCCCCAAAACGGTTATTTTAAAATTGGTGAGCCTGATGTTGACAATGGGATTTTTGATGTAAACTGCCAGTGTTTCCGTAAGGTGGTTGGTGATTTCTTTGGTGCTGTAGCCCTCCACTTTTATTTTTCCCAGCACAGGAAAATTAATTTCCCCGTCTGAATTTACCAGATAGGTAATTGGTTTAGGGAGTGATGTGGTGTTTCCTGCTTCAAACAAATTAAAAGGCAATGCGGCCTCGGCATCCATAGCCGACACATTGATGGATAAGATATCGTTTTGCTGAATTTTAGGTTCCACTTTTACGATGGCTTCCAGTGCATTGATTCCTTCCACATCCTGCAAATAGATGATTTCTTTGTTGGATACGCAAGATCCCATACTTACCATAATCACTGCTGCGACCAAAAATTTTAACCTGTTTGTCATTCTCTTTATTTTAATTTATGTCCACTTTACTATGGTCAAATTTTTCGTATACTGAATTGTTTGAAATGAATTCCGGCACAATTTCTTTCATTTTTGAGACCGTTTCTTCCACATTCAATTCCCTGTTGGAAACACACAATTCATTTATTTTTTGCTGAATTACATTAACTTCCATGGTTTTTACCTTGGCAATCATAATTTTGCTGTGGTGGGTTGGCAGGGTATTCTCTCCATCGCCCAGCAATTCTTCGTAAATTTTTTCCCCCGGCCTAAGTCCGGTAATTACGATATCAATGTCCTCCGGATATTTAAGGTTCGACAACTGTATCATATTCAGTGCCAAATCGTAGATTTTTATGGGTGTTCCCATATCAAACACAAATATTTCGCCTCCTTGGCCCATAATACCGGCTTCGAGCACCAACTGGCAGGCTTCGGGAATGGTCATAAAATAGCGGGTAATGTCTTTATGCGTTAAGGTAATGGGTCCTCCATTTTTAATTTGAGTTTTAAACAACGGGATCACCGAACCGCTTGAACCCAATACGTTTCCAAATCGGGTGGTGATAAACTTGGAAGTTCCTTTATTTTGCAGACTGGTGATGTACATTTCGGCAATGCGCTTGGTGGCCCCCATCACATTGGTTGGGTTAACCGCTTTATCGGTAGAGACCATCACAAACTTTTTGGCCCGGTGTTTTACCACCAGATCGGCGATGGTTTTGGTGCCAAACACATTCACCAGCACGGCTTCGTAAGGATTTTCTTCCATAAAAGGCACGTGTTTGTA